>NZ_BAABJX010000031.1:0-8157 GCF_039543525.1 Algivirga pacifica | reverse complement strand
TGCCCCTTGTGGCGGGAATGATATGTCCACGGCGTTGCCCAAGTAATCCTCTCCTGTCGCTACAATATTGTATGGCGCCGTCCCTCCAGAGATATTGCCGTTGATCACACCATTGCCGCCATAGCATTCCGCATCCTCTACCGAGTACGTTACCACTAGCTTCTCCGGTTGATCAATCGCATCATCGATCTCAAACATACAACCGTTCGCATCAGTAATTAATACATGGTACGTACCGGCAACATACTCAAACGCTGGAGTCAAATCACCTTCCCCTTGTGGCGGGAATGTAATGTCCACGGAGTTACCCAAGTAATCCTCTCCTGTCGCTACAATATTGTATGGTGCCGTGCCTCCAGAGATATTGCCATTGATCACGCCGTTACCCGCGTAGCACTTCGCATCCTCTACTGAATACGTTACCTCTAGCTTCTCCGGTTGACCGATCGCATCATCGATCTCAAACGTACAGCCGTTCGCATCAGTAATTAATACATGGTACGTGCCGGCTACATACTCAAACGCTGGCGTCAAATCGCCTGCCCCTTGTGGCGGGAATGATATGTCCACGGCGTTGCCCAAGTAATCCTCTCCTGTCGCTACTATCTGGTATGGTGCCGTACCTCCAGAGATATTGCCATTGATCGCGCCGTTGCCACCATAGCACTTCGCATCCTCTACCGAATACGTTACTACCAGCTTCTCCGGTTGACCGATCGCATCATCGATCTCAAAAGTACAGCCATTCGCATCAGTAATTAATACATGGTACGTACCGGCTACATACTCAAACGCTGGTGTCAAATCGCCTGCTCCTTGTGGCGGGAATGATATGTCTACGGGGTTACCCAAGTAATCCTCTCCTGTCGCTACTATCTGGTATGGTGCCGTCCCTCCTGAGATATTCCCGTTGATCACGCCGTTGCCCCCGTAGCATTGCGCATCCTCTACCGAATACGTTACTACCAGCTTCTCCGGTTGACCGATCGTATCATCGATCTCAAACGTACAACCGTTCGCATCAGTAATTAATACATGGTACGTGCCGGCAACATACTCAAACGCTGGCGTCAAATCGCCTGCCCCTTGTGGCGGGAATGAAATGTCCACGGGGTTACCCAAGTAATCCTCCCCTGTCGCTACTATCTGGTAAGGTGCCGTACCTCCCGAAATATTGCCATTGATCACGCCGTTGTCACCGTAGCATTCCGCATCCTCTACCGAATACGTTACTACCAGCTTCTCCGTCTCCGTCAACGTAAATGTTGTATCCATCGTACAACCATTTGCATCCGTTACTGTAACCTCATAAATTCCTGCAAGCAAATCATTCAAATCCTGATTATCATCTCCAGTACTCCAAGCATAACTGTAAGGCTGTACCCCTCCAATCACTTCCAAATCAATACTACCTGTTGGTTCTCCCGCACACAAAATATTAACCTGACTGCCAGTTAACTCTAATTTGTCTGGCTGACTAATCACAAAAGTAGTATCTACAGTACAACCTTCATTATCCGTTACCACTACAGTATAGTTCCCTGCAATCAAATTAGACCGAGTATCAGACGTTTCACTTTCCCCGACCCACTCATAACTATAAGGGGATGTTCCTCCAGAAACAGATACTGTGATCGTTCCTAAGGCATCCCCAAAACACAATAGATTCGTACTTGTCGAACCTTTCAAACTTAAATCAGAAGCGGCATTGACAACAAAAGTTTCAGTGGCAGAACAACCGGTATTATCATCAGTTACAGTTACCGTATATTGACCAGCTATCAAGCCGGTTAAATCTTGAGTCATCTCCCCATTACTCCAGTCATAACTGTACGTTCCTGAACCATTAGCTACCTCTAAGTCTATTGCTCCAGTTGAGGCTCCTCCACATTCGATGTCCGTTACCACTCCAGATAGGTCTATTTGATTGACCACAACTTGTGTCGTACAGACTGAAACGGCTCCTGAAAAAGAATCTGTAATAGTCACTCTTAGATCAAAATCAGAAGCACCATCAGTATCTATCAATACTGTATGGTCTGTTGAACTACCGATAAATTCTGCACCTATATTATCCGGTATAATTTCCCATTGATAAGTATATAAACTAGTAATTTCATTTGTAGGAAACTCTAAACTAAGCTCTAATATATCCCCCTCACAGCCCACTGAATCTCCATCAACATCACAGGTTGGAAAAAATAAAAAATTATCCGTAGCTATATTTCTTGATCGATCTCCCCCTCCTACATTAACATTAACCGTATCTCCCTGAGCTGTAATACACTTAAAGTCATCTATTCTAGTCTGAAAAGATCCTCCATTTATTGCCGAAGCTGTAAACGGCTCTGACAAATTTGATGGGTCCGCTCCCCACTCCAATCGATTAGAAATATGTACTCCAAATGCTAAAACTGCATCGGTAGTATCGTTATCTGCTTGAAACGTAATTCCTATTTTCCGAAAATCACCATCATTTATATAACTTCCTCCTGATAAATACTCCACGTTTGTAATCGTTCCTCCCCACATTACCAATTGTTTATCAGCCAAAGAAAGTCCTCCATAGCTCTCTACTAAAGGGTTGGTACTGACAGAGGTCGTTGGGTCCAACGTGGGAATTGCCACTCCAACGGATGGATCTGGAATGGTAAAGTTCGAAAATGGTGCCCCTGAAAAATCCGTTCCTTCTGTAGGATCTACCGTTTCTGCTGGATGAAAAAATTGATCATGTGGCTCTAAACGATCATAATTAGTAAAATAATCGTAGGCAATCTTTCCAGATACTCTTGTATCTATAGATAATACAAAATAGTATATCTTATTCTCATCTAGTTTTGAGAACTGTACGCGATAAGGCACTGAATAGCCTTCTATAAAATGTGCTTTATTCTCATTTAACCTACCATTTATCCAGGTTGAGTCTGGATCACTGGCAGGCCCATTTTGGAAATGTTCCAAAGATAGCCCTACTGCTTGTGCCTGCACTTCCTGAATGTAAAGCATCTGGCATGATAAAATACCAAGTAAGAGGATCATCCATTGTACTTTTCCAATAGGCATCCCTTTGGTGAACAATGAATGATTCATATTTGACGAGTTAAAAGTGTTAGTGATTCGGTTTTAGCAGCAATTCTATTCCTTCTGATATTTTCCTGATTGCAGGATAAAGTGTTTAAATCATAAGTGAATCGTGTGGTAGGCTGATAAAGTGGCAACCTCAAGGTGAGGTCATATCCACTTGTATGCTTTTTCTTTTGTCGTAGAAAAAGACACATAATTGGTATTAGGCTATACATCGTTGGGCTATTAATTAATTCTTCAATTGGATTGAAAGTCACACGACAGGGTAATCATGTGTAAGTTGTTAATCGAGGGATAATTTGCTTTTTCAGCAATCATTGTAATGGTGTAAGGTTTTATATTGGATTCATTAGGTTTTGATTTTTAGGGTATAACGTGAACATTTTACACCTATGAATCTAATGAAGCAGCTACTAGGGGCGCCAAAATGTTAACAGCCCTTTGCGTTTAATAAGAAAAAATCACATTTCAAGAAGAAAATCATTGTAGTAATCTAAACCCTTACTTGACATTTCTACTACATGAAAAAAAGTTCCTTCTCAACTCACTTTTTTTCATACATCTTATTTTACTTTTGGGGTAAAGATTTATTACATAAACTTCAGCTTACCAGTCGTTGGGAATCCTCTTAGATACTTTAATCAGAATACCTATGCTCATAAAAAAGAGGCTACCGTTTTGGTAGCCTCTTTACTCGTCACGGATACGCCAATGGCGTATCCCTACGATATTTTACTGTTTTCTAACGGATAATCAATTTCTCCGTCAGCACCTTATGATCATTTACAGCTTTCAGAATATACATTCCTTTGCCATACGTTCTCATATCAATCTGATTCTGTGATACTCCATTGGCATCCAACGTATGCACCAGTTGTCCAGCTGCATTGTAGATCTCTATATGGCTATCCACAAACTCGGTTGGCAACTCCAATGTGAAGAATCCTTCCGATGGATTTGGATAAACTTTCAGTTGCTCCGTGATGGAAAGTACATTTCTCTCAACACCCAAGTTAAACTCAAACTCACTGCTACATCCTCTTGCATTCAATACCGTCAGATTATAGATACCTGGCTTAAGATCACTTAGGTCTCTTGCTGATGAAGTGAATCCATCAGGGCCTCTCCACTCATAGCTATAAGCCACCTCTCCTTCAACTTCACTCATGGTAATCTCACCATCTTCTGACTCAATCGTTGAGGCATCTTTAACGATAAACCTAGCATAGCTAAAGTACTCACAAGTCATGTTTTTCACCATGTACGTGAAGGTCGCCACACAGCCGTTTCTATCGGCAACCGTTACTTCGTAAGCACCTGGTTCCAGATCCTTTACTAGAGGTGTGTTATAAGCTTCATACCCATTCGGACCTGACCAGCTGTACTGATACGGTGCTGTACCTCCTGTCACCATAATCGAGATACTACCATTTCTAGCTTGATCGTCATCTGCATGACGCATGTCCACTACATTGGCATAGATTCGACTGCGATCACAGCTGTTCTCCATACGCTCTCCATCTACTCTCATAAAGTAAGTGAAGTAGCCTGTACAACCATTTGCATCTTTCACCTTCAAGGTATACTGTCCTGCTGTCAGGTTTCTAGCCTCATTCGTATCTGAATTGAAGCCGTCTGGTCCCATCCAATAATATTGGTATGGCGCCTGACCACCTTGCAAGTCCACGATGATAAATCCATCTCTTGCTCCTCGATAACTCTCATCGGACTGTTTTACTTTTGCCGTGATTCTCACGCCTTCACAGTCTCCTCTTTCCGACTCATCACGATCTACTCGTAAGTAATAGGTAAAGTAGCCCTCACAACCATTCGCATCTACCACTTTCAAGGTATAGCGTCCCATGGTCAAGCCTTCGATATCTTCTGTCGTAGCCGTAAATCCATTCGGGCCTGTCCAGAAGTACGTATAAGGCTCATTTCCTCCTGTGATCGTTACATCTATTGCACCGTCAAAAGCGTTACGATAGCTTTCATTTGTGATCTTAGGGTTTGCTAACAAGCGCACCTCAGGACAAGGAATAAAGCGTGGTTCTTCCACCACTACTGTTGCCATTGCCGTACACTCATTCGCATCGGTAGCTGTTACCTTGTATGTACCTGCTGGAACTCCTTCCACGGTTGATGTAGTCCCGACAGTTTCGCCTTCAGAGTTTGTCCAGATATAAATATATCCTTCTACTGGAGCAGCTTCTACTTCTGCCATTCTGGCACCACCTTCCATCATCATAAATGGTGTTCCACCTGAAGCCATCGCTGATACACTACCATCTGAAGCTCCCGGTGCCGTTGCATCTGTACTGCTAGCCGTTACAGATACCGCTGTCTCTGGTTCTGTGATTTCCACTGAGATATTATTCGTCAGTCCTTCAGAATCTGTCAACTTAATTTGGTATACCCCTGCAGGAAGATTCAAGAACTCAAATGCACCTTCAACGCCTGTCAATGTCTCTGTCGTCATATCTGGCTTCGTCAGTTCAATGGTATATGGAGGGAATCCACCACTACCTTCACCTGATATAGATCCAGTACTTTCTCCTTTACATGGTACTGGAGTTGCTACAGCTGTCAAGCTTGGAGGAGGAGTTGTACTTTCCAAAATCTGTAATAAATCCTCATCCACACAACCATTCGCATCCACCGTTTGAATGAAATAGAATCCTGGGTCCAAGTCCTCTACGATATACTCTCCTGGCTCTAGGTCATTAAATACGGTATCCAAAGCACCTGTAATCGTTACCATATAGTTCGGCGTGCCTCCACTCAATGTAAACTTGAATGAACCATCCGGTACTCCCGGTACTATATTGTCAGACAATTTCTCGATGGTCAAACTAACTGCTTCATCCGGCTCTGTGATTTCCGTCTCACACATCTTCTCACACTCGTTATTATCTGTCACAAATACCTTGTACTTGCCTGCCGGAAGATTTTGGAAGATTACCTGGCCTGCAGCAACTGCGGAAGTATCAATCACAATACTGGCATCCTCGTTTTCAAACTGGATAAAGTAGCCTTCTGTTCCTCCTGAGAACGTTACGGTTACTGTTCCTGTACTATCTCCTGTACATGGTACTGGTGTCGATTCGCAAGCAATTTCAAGAGGAGTTGGTTCACTGATTGTCTCCTCCGCCATTGCAATACATCCATTTGCATCGGTTACGGTTACCATATAAGTACCTGCTGGTAATGGAATAGGACCGATCATTCCAGGATTAACATCAAAGAATGTCGTGTCAATAATACCATTGGTTGCTTGTATCTTATAAGGTGGTGTACCTCCAGTTAGAGAACCTGTGATTGCACCTAAATCTCCATTACAAAGTGCATCGATGGCTTGTGATTCGATCACAATGGCTGTCGGCTCCTCAATCACGGCGGTACAAGAGTCTGTACAATCGTTCTCGTCCATCACGACTACCTTATACGTGCCCGCTGGCAAGTTGCTTACCATAGCAGTACTGCCCACTGGGTTATCCTGGGCATCGGTCCATGCGTAAGTATACATGCCTGTACCTCCTTGAACCTCGACCTTCACGCTACCACTCGCTTCTCCATTACACAAGGCACTATCTGCTGAACAAGACAACTCTAAGCCTGCTGGCTCTTCAATTATAGCGGTACAAGAATCCGTACAATCGTTCTCGTCCATCACGACTACCTTATACGTGCCCGCTGGCAAGTTGCTTACCATAGCTGTACTGCCCACTGGGTTATCCTGAGCGTCGGTCCATGCATAAGTATACATGCCTGTACCTCCTTGAACCTCGACCTTCACGCTACCACTCGCTTCTCCATTACACAAGGCACTATCTGCTGAACAAGACAACTCTAATGCTGCTGGATCCTCAATTATAGCGGTACAAGAATCGGTACAATCATTCTCATCCATCACGACTACCTTATACGTACCCGCTGGCAGGTTGCTTACCATAGCTGTACTGCCTACTGGGTTATCCTGAGCATCGGTCCATGCGTAAGTATACATGCCCGTACCTCCTTGAACCTCAACCTTAACACTTCCGCTTGATTCTCCATTACACAAGGCACTATCCGCTGAACAAGACAACTCTAATGCTGCTGGCTCTTCAATCACAGCGGTACAAGAATCAGTACATTCGTTCTCGTCCATCACGACCACCTTATACGTACCCGCTGGCAAGTTGCTTACCATAGCCGTACTGCCTACTGGGTTATCCTGAGCATCGGTCCATGCGTAAGTATACATGCCTGTTCCTCCTTGAACCTCAACCTTAACACTGCCACTCGCTTCTCCATTACACAAGGCACTATCTGCTGAACAAGACAACTCTAATGCTGCTGGATCCTCAATTATAGCGGTACAAGAATCGGTACAATCATTCTCATCCATCACGACTACCTTATACGTACCCGCTGGCAGGTTGCTTACCATAGCTGTACTGCCTACTGGGTTATCCTGAGCATCGGTCCATGCATAAGTATACATGCCCGTACCTCCTTGAACCTCGACCTTTACACTACCACTCGCTTCTCCATTACACAAGGCACTATCTGCTGAACAAGACAATTCCAAGCCTGCTGGCTCTTCAATTATAGCGGTACAAGAATCAGTACATTCGTTCTCGTCCATCACGACCACCTTATACGTACCCGCTGGCAGGTTGCTTACCATAGCTGTACTGCCTACTGGGTTATCCTGAGCATCGGTCCATGCATAAGTATACATGCCTGTTCCTCCCTGAACCTCAACCTTAACGCTACCGCTTGATTCTCCATTACACAAGGCACTATCCGCTGAGCAAGACAACTCTAAGCCTGCTGGCTCTTCAATCACGGCAGTACAAGAGTCTGTACACTCGTTCTCGTCCATCACTACCACCTTATACGTACCCGCTGGTAAGTTGCTTACCATAGCTGTACTACCCACTGGGTTATCCTGAGCATCAGTCCATGTATAAGTATACATGCCTGTTCCTCCCTGAACCTCGACCTTAACACTGCCACTCGCTTCTCCATTACACAAGGCACTATCCGCTGAGCAAGACAACTCTAAGCCTGCTGGCTCTTCAATCA
>NZ_BAABJX010000030.1:0-64615 GCF_039543525.1 Algivirga pacifica | reverse complement strand
TCCGTACGCAGGGTGGTGTGAGAGGACAGGTAGGGAACTAATCCCTACCTTCCTACTCGATTGAAGATATAGTAAAGGCTTGGGTGATCACAAGGGGGACCCTTTTATCTCTTACCTCTTACTTTTTACCTCTAAAATGCCAAGCTTTAGGTTGTACAAAGGCCCTTATGCCAATATGAGAGAGTGTACTGCCTATACCAGAATGCTTTCGCCCTGTCCATGGAAGTCGAGCACTTACACGATCACAGCAATTCCAATAGACACTACCACTATCAAAGGCTTGCATCGCTTTTTGAGCTTCTTCTGCATGGTCAGTATAGATGGAAGCGGTCAGTCCAAATGCTGAGTCATTCATCAGGGTAATGGCTTCTTCCAGATGATCTACACATTGAATTCCAATGATTGGTCCAAAAGACTCTTCTTGCATCAATAACATTTCCTGATGTGCTTCACTAATAACGGTAGGGGCGAAGAAATTGCCTTCTAGTGCCTGCCCTCCACATTGTAAGATTCCCCCTTTTACAATGGCATCAGAGACTTGATTTTCCAATACCTGAATTTGCTCCTTCCTTGCCAAAGGGCCAATATAGGTGTCAGGGTCTGTAGGTTTTCCTACCTTCATTTTTTTGACAAAATCGGTAAACCCTTCAACAAATTGATCATAAATTGCTTGATGAACGTAGATGCGTTCTACCGCACAGCAACTCTGACCATTATTGTAAAAAGCTCCATCTGCCACGGCAGCAATAACACTTGATAGATCTTGGTTATGTTGACTGACATACAGTGGATCTTTTCCTCCCAGTTCCATCTGACAAGGAACCATTCGTTGTGCTACTTGCTCATAGATATACTTCCCAGTAGGATATGATCCGGTAAAGAAGTATCCATCTAATGCTAAGTCTAGCAAGGCTTCTCCACTTTCCCTACCTCCGGGGATACATTGAAACAGCCCATCCGGCAAGCCGGCTTCTTTCCATAAAGCCTCGATCTTTAGTCCAGTGAGTGGAGTGTACTCAGAAGGTTTATAGAATACCGCGTTGCCACCAATTAGCGCAGGAATAAAAACATTCACTCCCACCAAATAAGGGTAGTTCCATGCTGAAATATTCCCGATGACCCCCAAGGGCTCATAGGTGATCTTTTCTACGAGTTCAGGCGTATCATAAACGATTTCCTCCTGAAGATAAGTGGCACTGTTTTCAATAAAAAAGGAAATACGTTCCTGTGCACCCTTGATCTCATTGCGAGCTTGGGTAAGAGGTTTTCCCATTTCCTGAGTGAGTAGGGAGGCTAGCTCTTCCAATTGACCGGATAACAGGTGTTGAAATTTCTCGATCACATGTATACGCTCCTGTAAAGGGAGGGCATTCCATTCTTTTTGACGTTCCTGGGCAAGTAAGTATTGTTGGTCCAGCGTGTCGATGGGGTGGTATTGGCCTACCTCGGAGTAGTCTGTAGGGTTTATTACTTTTATCATGGTATGGAATGTTGAATCGTTGAATCGTTGAATGGAGCTTCGCTCGTTGATTCGAGTTGATATGTTGTGTGAGTAAATATATATCAATTAACAGTTCAACTCGAATCAACGATTCAACTCAATACGGAGTATTGAAATTCGAGACGCCATGTAATGGATTCAACAATATTAGACTAATTTTTTCTGCCAGCACTTCAAAGAAAATGCTCGATACAGGAATAAAGGAGATAAGGCATTTTCATGCTCTTCCTTCATAAACTCAGGATGCCACTGCACTCCCAATACCTGCCCAGGAGAGCCGCCTTCCCACTCAATCGCCTCTATAATGTTATCTTCTGTGGAGTGCGCAATAGCTTTGAGGTCTTTTCCTAGTGTTTTGATCCCTTGGTGATGTACACTATTGACATACCCTTTTGGAGTGTCTGGGTAAATATGTTGAAGACTACTGCCTTCTTCTATGGTGATCTCGTGTCCTAGCTGATCGTATTGTTTTGCATCACGGTGCACCTTTTCCGTCGCCTTTTGTCGGTTAAGGTCTTGATAAAGTGTACCTCCAAAATAGGTGTTGATAAGCTGCATTCCGCGGCATATCCCGAGTACAGGTTTGTTGTTTTGTATAGCAAAATCTAGGATTTTTAACTCATACTGATCACGGTACGCATCCCCTGGCCATTGGGTGGGGTCAATAGCCTCTTCTCCATAGCTTTCAGCAGCTACGTCGCTTCCTCCCTGTAGGATAAAACCATCCAATTCTTCTAACAAGGGAAATAAGCGTTCATCAGGAAGGTCCGGAATCAGGATAGGCAATACCCCTTCTTGAGTGACATAGTTGGCCATGTCGTTTTCAATATAGCAGAGGGTTTTTGGACCAAACACCTTTCTGGAAGGGTCTGGATAGATCATGCAGGCAGTGATACCAATTTTTACCATAGTGTTTAAGGTTAGAGGGTGAATAAAAAATATGTGTTGTTTTTAGTAGCTGTAATACCTATTGTATTTTTTTATAAACAGTATCTGATTCTTTCATCGAACTCAATAATTAATGAGTATTTTATAAATAACTAAACATTCTGAACGAGCGAAGCTCAATTAAACAATATGAACAAAAGTCGATCGAATTAGCGATTCAACGGTTCAACCCTTTTAGCCAAGGCTTGTTCGTAAATTGCTTTTACCTCCTCTTCCCTGATACTTTTCGGGTTAGAAGGAAGGCAAAAGTCTTTTAAGCATAGCTCCGTTAATTGAGGTATATGTATTTCTTTTACCCCTTCATCAGAAAGAGAAGGAATATCTAAAGTCTGATTGAGCTGAAGGATGGCATCAATAAAGCCTTCTCCACGAAGCCCATTTACACCAGAGGCGGTAGCCATTCTTTCAAATTTTTCCTCCAATCCTTCATAATTGAACGAAAGGCCATAAGGGAGCATAATAGCGTTGGCTAAGCCGTGATGCATATCCAGTAAAGTAGATAAAGGATGCGCCAGGGAATGTACAAGCCCTAACCCTTTTTGAAAGGCAACAGCGCCCATCAAGGAAGCAATCATCATATTGCCCCGATCTTCTGGAGTAGGCTTTTTGACACAGTTTTCCAGAGAAGAAAAGATAAGTCGAATTCCTTCCAAAGCAATGCCGTCAGCCATAGGGTGGAAGCCTTTAGACAGGAAAGCTTCTATATGGTGGGTGAGGGCATCCATTCCGGTAGCTGTTGTGATCGATGCAGGTAGGTCGTAGGTTAAGGCAGGGTCAGCAAAGACTTGTTGTGCCATTAATCGCGGGTGAAACAAAATGCGTTTCCGTTTACTTTCATCCTCAGAAATAATGGCAGATCGCCCGACTTCACTACCTGTTCCTGCAGTAGTAGGAATTGTGATCAAGGGAGGGATTGGATGGGTGATACACTTACTTCCCCCTTCCAAATCGTCATAGTAAAAAAGATCTTCTTGATGGTGGATACTTAACGCAATGGCTCTGGCAGTATCCATCGCTACTCCACCTCCTAATCCAATAATACAGTTGGAGTGCTTGTATGCTTCTTTTCCATTGAGCACATCTGATTTCAGTGGATTTTTGTGTAGCTGATCAAATACAGTGACCCTGATGTCATACTTTTTTAGGTCCGCGATGATGTCTTGAAAGAAAGGTAATTGTATGACCACAGGATCTGTAACAATCAAGGGTTTTTCGAGACTATGAGCAATCAGGTACTGTGGAAGTTCCCTGATGGCTCCCTCTCCAAATAGGATGTTGGTTGGAAAACTATAACGCTGAAGCATAGATAAAAGGGCTAAGTGAAAGGTGTGTCGATAATGGCTTAACTAAGAGTGAATAAATAACCGACAGTTGAGGCGGCTTGCGCCGCTAGTTGAGTGGTACTGTGTACCGTTGAGTAGCCCTTCGGGCTGTTGAGAAAGGGTAGTACTACAGAACTTTAACTTACGAAAAGCCTACATGATGTAATGGCTCAACGGAGCGAAGCTCCACTCAACGGCACGCAGTGCCACTCAACAAGCGGCGCAAGCCGCCTCAACCTTAATTAAATGATTTCAAAGTAACGTTTCAGTTCCCATAAAGTATCCTGCGGATTCTGTTGAGAAACCTCCCAGGCCCTTGTCATGGCGTAATGTGCTACGAAATCTTCTCCTAGTAAGTCTTTAGCAATCATAGAGTTTTGGAAGAGTTCTGTAGCTTGTTCTAGAGAGGTAGGGAGTTTTTTTCCTTGCCCTTCATATCCATTGCCAGTGGTTAAGCTATCCTCTAAAGGAATCTTATTTTCAATGCCATATAAGCCTGCAGCGAGACAAGCACTCATTGCTAGATAAGGATTCGTGTCTGATCCTGGGATACGGGACTCTATTCTACAAGATTTTTCTCCATGAGGTAGTACCCGAAAGGCAGTGGTACGATTATCAATTCCCCAGTTTAGTTTTGTGGGTGCCCAATATCCTTCCACTAAGCGTTGGTAGCTGTTGGTAGTAGGAGCACACAAAGGAAGAATGTCTCCAAAACAGTAGATTAATCCAGCGAGATAATGCTTGGCAATACTACTCATATGTAAAGGGTCTTCCTCCTCATAGAAGAGGTTCCTTTGCCCGTCTATGTCCCATAAGCTTTGATGAACATGCCCACTACACCCTGGTAGCTCATTGTTCCATCTAGCCATAAATGAAGCAATAAGTTCATGTTGGTAGGCAATCTCTTTGACGCCTGTTTTGAAGAGAACAGCACGATCGGCTGCCTCCAAAATATCATTAACCTGAATAGCAGCTTCGTATACCCCAGGACCTGTTTCTGTGTGCAACCCTTCTAAAGGAACCTTGAAGAGGGTCATTTCGTCATAGAGTTGATTAAAGAAAGCGTTTTTATAGGAGCTGCGGAGTATAGAGTACCCAAACATACCGGGGGTCATTGGCTGCAGGTGTTGGTATCGCTTTTCTCTTAGACTTTCAGGAGTTTCTGAGAAATTGAACCATTCAAATTCCTGAGAGAACATCGGACTAAAGCCCATGTCAATAGCTTTCTGCCGTATTCTTCTTAATAGAGAGCGGGGGCAAACTTTGGAAGCAGTAGTTGAGGAGTGAAAGTCGGCTAAAAAGAAAGGCGTATCTTGATCCCAAGGAACTTCCCGAAATGTTTCAGGAGCTATTTTAGCTTCGGCATCCGGAAAACCCGTATGCCAGCCTGTGATAGCTTTAGATGAACTATTTTCATAGAGTTGATCGGCTAAATCCCAACCAAAGATCACGTCACAAAAACCAAAGCCTTTCTCCAATAATGAAAAGAATTTGTCTTTGTGTACGACTTTTCCTCTTAGTATCCCATCCAGATCAGTGACGGCTATTTTTACTTTGGGAGAAGGATGCTGAATGATTTTCTCAACCATGGCCTGAGTAGGGTGTGTTTGGGTGGATTGCATAGGTATAGGGTCTATGGAGTAAAAGGGTTATTGTTCTAAATGAACGCTAATAAATTAGGACATGTACATCCTTAAATCAAGGGAATCCCTTGAAATATATAACCGCCTTTCTACCTTTGTGAGGAGTAAATTGATTAATTGCTTAAAAAAAACTTACCGATGACAATTAACGAACGCCTAAAGGCGATCCGTGAAGAAATGAAATCTCACGGTATTGCCGCCTACATTGTACCTAGTCAAGATCCTCATCAAAGTGAATATCCAGCAACTCGTTGGAAGAGCCGTATTTGGCTCAGTGGCTTTACGGGATCTGCAGGAACAGTGGTGGTGACTCAAGAAGAAGCACATGTATGGACCGATGGTCGTTATTTCTTGCAAGCAGAGGAAGAGTTGAGCAATTCATCTTTTGAGTTGAAGAAACAGTCGGTGGCATTTGCACCGGAGCATATTGAATGGTTGGCAGAACATCTTAATGCAGGAGATTGTGTTGGGGTTGATGGGACACTATTCGCCTTGAGTGAATACGAGCAGCTGCAAGCACTATTGGGAGAGAAAGGCATTACGGTAAATGCTGACTATGACTTGATCGACAAGGTTTGGAAGGATAGACCGGCTTTGCCTAAAGAGAAAATATTTGTCCACGATGAGCAGTTCAGTGGTGCTTCTGCGACTGAAAAGCTGAACCGCATTCGTCAGGCTTACCAAAAAAGAGGGGCGCAAGCTACTTTGTTGACTACCCTGGATGGTATCGCCTGGACATTGAATATCCGTGGTAGAGACGTAGCCTTCAATCCTGTAGCAGTTTGCTGGTTGATGGTAGAGGAGGAGCAAGCAGTCTTGTTCATGGAAGAAGAGAAAGCAGATGAGGCTACGGTAAACTACTTGGCTCAACATGGTGTAGTACTTAAAAGTTATGATGCCCTTGAAGGGTATTTGACACAATTGAGTATTTCAAAAATCATGATAGATCCTGATAAGCTAGGGGTAAGCTTTGTCAATCAATTGCCTGCTACTTGTGAAGTGATTAAGGCAATGTCTCCTGAGATCTTGATGAAGGCCGTGAAGAATGAGGCTGAACTATCGAATATGCATAAGACCATGGCAAAAGATGGAGCAGCATTGACACGCTTCCATAAGTGGTTGGAGACACAGCTGCCGTCAGATAGTTTGACAGAGTTTGATTTGGTGCAGAAACTCGCAGCTTATAGAAGTCAGGAAGAGCATTACTTTGGAGAGAGCTTTGATGCTATCGTGGGATTCAAGGGTAATGGAGCAATTATCCATTATAGTCCAACCAAAGCGGGAAGCAAGACCATCAACGGAGACGGAATGCTTTTGATTGACTGTGGAGGACAATACCTGGAAGGAACAACGGATATTACCCGTATGTATTACTTGGGTGAGCCTACAGAAGAAGAGAAAAGAAACTATACATTGGTATTGAAGGGGCATATTGCCTTGGATACCATTCGTTTCCCTAAAGGGACTAACGGAATGCACTTGGATATCCTGGCGAGACAGTTTCTGTGGAAAGAGCATATGAATTATGGTCATGGAACGGGTCATGGTATTGGTGCATTTATGAATGTGCATGAAGGGCCTGTATATGTACGTCCTCATACGGCCCCTATTCCATTGGAGCCGGGAATGATTATTTCCAACGAACCAGGTTTCTATAAGGCAGGAGAACACGGTATCCGTATCGAGAACCTAATTGTCGTTGCTGAAAAAGAAACGACTGCATATGGTACATTCTACGGCTTTGAGATGTTGACCGTCTTCCCAATAGAGACGAAGTTAATTGACAAAAGATTACTTACTGCAGAGGAAATAGCTTGGTTGAACAATTATCATGAACTGGTTTATGAGCGTATATCACCTCTGTTAGAGGAGGAAGAAAAAGCATGGTTAAAAGAAAAATGCCAGGCTATTTAAGAAAGGTGTTTTAAGCCTGTGGTGAGTGCTATTTTAAAAGGACGTCCTTTGTGACGGTGCCTTAAAGAAAGGTGGAAGGATTGTGCACTTTATATTGAAGTGTTACTTTCCTTCCTCCTTCCTCCTTCCTCCTTCCTCCTTCCTCCTTCCTCCTCCTATGAGATAATTCCTTCTTTTCTTCCATGATGAATAAAGTTCCTGCTTTTTTTGCTATTTTTATTTTTTGAGGGATGGAAGTAACTTTTTTGTAGAGTGCTATGCAAAAAGCAGATTTTTTACACCCTCACAAGATATACTAACGATCAACAATGCTAAACTAAAATGCAATTACAACATCAATTCTCAAAAGCATTTTTATTGATCTTCACTAGCCTAATATTACTCAATAATGGCATTTTTGCATCTGTAAATACAGCGCCAGCTACCGTAGACTTATCTGCAGTAGATTTTGAGAAGGCAGGGATCTTTAAATTAAGAGGATCTTGGGATTTTTATTGGAAAGAGTTGCTGTATGCAGAGGACTTTACACAGGGGAGTGTACTTCCTGAGCCTACTATGCAATTACCGATTCCATTTACCTGGAATCAAGTAGACTCTGCTGGGGTGACGAACAATGGGTATGGGACCTATCGTATCCTGATGTTACTTGGTGCAAATTATCCTAAGCAATTAGCGCTTAATCCTAAGACCTTTTCCACGGCAGCTCGAATTTATGCCAATGGTGAGCTGGTCTGGGAAAATGGTATAGTGGGAACCGATGAAAATTCCTGGGCAGGGGGGTATGCCCCTAAATTAGCAGTGATCGAAGGAGCTGAAGAAGTAGAGCTAATCCTGCAGGTAGCGAACTTTAATCATCGCAAAGGAGGAGCATATGATCCGATTTTAATAGGAGCACTGGATGTGATGCAAAGGGATTATCAGACCACCCTTTGGGTAGATTTCTTCCTGTTGGGGAGTATGCTCATCATGGGGATATATCAGTTGAGTTATTATTTCTTTCGTAAGAAGGAAATAGCTTCCCTTTATTTTGGTCTATCTTCCTTAAGTATAGGTTCCAGAATCCTTTTTGCTGGCAATTATTTGATTATGAATATATACCCTGATATGCCTTGGGAACTGTTTACCAAGCTGGAATATCTAGGGTTTGTGATTCCTACATTTACGATACCCGCCTTTGCTTACAGTATATTCAAAGAGTACTTTCATCAATGGGTATTTAACACATTAAAATTCGTCTTATTAATTAACACTTTACTGGTGTTATTTACTCCCTTGGCTATATATAGTCATTTGGTAGAGATTAACCTTTACCTGTCAATACTAATATTCCTATATATTGTTCGAGTGGTTTACTATGCGACCTTAGATAAGAAGCCAGGAGTAACGATCTTTGCATTGGGAATTACAGTGTTGTTTGTATCGATCCTGAATGATCAGTTATTGAATAATCAATTTATAGAGTCGGAAGATATTGTTCCTTTTGGATTTCATTTTTTCTTCTTCTCTCAGGCTTTCGTATTATCGTATCGTTCTTCCAAGGCATTTACAACAAATGAGTTATTGACTGAAAAGCTAAATAAGACGAATGCAAATCTGGAAGTTACAGTAGCGGAACGTACCTATGAACTCAAGCGAAAACACGAGGAATTGACTTCCAGTATCAATTACGCCTGGAGAATACAACAGGCGATCTTACCTGCTGAGGATAAAGCAAAGGAGGTATTGAGTGATTGTGAGTATTTTATCTTCAATAAACCGAGGAATATCGTCTCAGGAGATTTTTATTACCTGGATCGTATCGACAATAAAATTGTTCTGGTGGTTGCCGATTGTACAGGGCATGGTGTACCGGGAGCATTTATGAGTTTGGTAGGGAGCCGTTTGATCTCTGAGATCATTACCAAGAACGAAATTTTATCTCCTTCAGCAATTTTAGCGATTTTACATCAGGAGGTTCGTAGTATGCTAAAACAAGCAACGTCAGGGATCAGTGATGGGATGGACTTGGGCGTTTGCGTGATTGATCCAAAGCATCAGCAAATTCATTTTGCAGGAGCCAGAACCCCTCTATTGGTTGTGGATAATGATGATTTTGCCTTAGTTCGAGGAGATCGTATGAGCGTAGGGGGAAGGAAAATGGATATTGTAAGAAACTTTACGAGTCATACGATACCTTATCAGTCAGGAGCAAAGATTTATATGTATTCTGATGGATATCAAGATCAGTTCGGCGGTCCTAAGAACCGTAAGTTTATGGCAAAGAATTTTAGACACTTCTTGTTGGAGAACGCTGGCTATAATATGGAGCAACAAGAGACTTTGCTTGCTGCGAATTTGATTGAATGGCAAGAAGGGGCCAAGGAATCACAGACAGATGATATCTTGGTAGTAGGTTTACGTTTACCGTAAGAGTCCTTTTTAATTTCAGAATTCTTGTTATTTTAGTTAGAGCTTGTTTGTATACCGTATAAAGGATATAAACAAGCTCTCGGTATTTATACCCCCCAATATATCACTAACCCAGCGTATAATGACAGTCTCAGAAGTAATCCAGACGATTAGACAAGAGAAAAGAATGACCCAAACAGAGGTTGCTCATAAAATAGGTATGGAGCGCCCCAATTATGCCCGTCTGGAGAAAAGAGGAAATAAACTGACCGTATTACAAGTGGAACAGATCGCTAATGCTCTTGGAGTAGGTGTGATGGAGGTTTGGAAGCAGGCTTTTGAGCCTATTTATACTCCAACTCAGGAACAAGGACTGGAGGAGGAGTATGAAGCATTGAAGGAGAAATATGCGCAGTTATATACGACAGTGGAAAGTCTAAAGAAGTTGGGGAGCTATCAGGAACGAGACTTATTGGCGCTGAAAGCCAATTACTTATTGTTGAGTAATATTTTCCTAACACTTTCTGATGCCCTCAATATGGAATCGGAGAAGGTGAGGGCGCAGATCCGGGAAGATCTATTGGTACAGATGCGTAAACTAAGGACTGAAGAAGAAATGAAACACTATGAGGCCTTATCGTTGATGGATATCCTTACCAAGGAAGCTAAGCATATAGAGACTGTGATTGAGCGTTATATAAGATTAGAAGATTTTTAGAAGTATTGTAACCTATTGAAGAGACTTCCGTAAGTATACAGAGTACGCATAATCCCCCACTTTAAAAAAGTGGTGGTTTAACCCATAAAGAAACAATTGTAGGTTTGAGTGATATTAATCGGGCAGCGATTCGCTGCCCGATTTTTTAGTTTGAATAAATGACCGACAGTTGAGGCGGCTTACACCGCTGGTTGAGTAGAGCTTCGCTCCGTTGAGTAGCCCTACGGGCTGTTGAGAAAGTACAGTACTGTAAAATCTCAACAGCCCGTAGGGCTACTCAACGGAGCGAAGCTCTGCTCAACGGCACGCAGTGCCACTCAACAAAGCCATTTAGTAGCATGACGGTTATTTATTCAATCTTAGCTTTTTTTGGAGTCAATCCATTCTTGAACAAGTACTTCCAGTACATTCAATGGCACAGCTCCATTGGTGAGTACCACATCGTGGAACTCTCTGATATCAAACTGCTCTCCTAATGTCTTCTTAGCATTTTCCCTAAGCTCTAGGATTTTGAGCATGCCGATTTTATAGGCAGTAGCTTGAGAAGGCATTACAATATGACGATCGACCATTTTCTCACAAGCGCCATAAGCTGCTGGAGTATTGCTTGAATAATAGTTGATACCCTCTTCACGAGTCCACTTTTTACTGTGAATACCAGTATCTACCACTAAACGACAAGCTCTCCATAGTTCCATGGCTAGACGTCCGAAGTCAGAATATGGGTCACTGTAGAAGCCCATTTCTTTTGGAACGAACTCTGAGTAAAGTCCCCACCCTTCTACATAAGCAGTATAGAAACTGTTTTTTCTGAACTCAGGTACATTCTGTAGCTCTTGTGCAATAGCGATTTGCATATGATGTCCAGGGATACCTTCATGGAATGCCAAAGCCTCCATTTCATAGATAGGCATTTGCTTCATGTCATATAGGTTGGCATAGTAATACCCTGGGCGAGAACCATCTTCTGCAGGAGAGTTGTAAAATGCTTTACCGGCTGTTTTCTCTCTAAAGGCCTCTACACGTTTCACTATCATATCCGCTTTAGGCTTAGTGATAAAAACTTCATCCAAGCGGCTTTTGATACTGTCTACTAAAGCAGTAGCTTCTTTTAAGTATTGTGCTTTCCCTTCTTCGGTATCTGGTAAGTAGAATTGAGGATCTTCTTTCATGAACTGGAAAAACTCCTGAAGGTCTCCTTTGAAGCCTACTTTTTCCATGATCGCACGCATTTCTCCGTGGATACGTTTTACTTCTTGCAATCCTTTTTCATGGATTTGTTCTGCCGTCAGGTCGGTAGTTGTCGTTTGCTGTAAGGCAAAGGCATAGAACTCATCTCCTTGCTCAAATCTCCATACACCAGCATCTGCAGTAGCTTGCTTTTCTTCTTTTTCAAGAACAGAGATCAATTGCTCATAGGCAGGCTTTACATGTGTTGTAAGTGCCGTAGCTGCTTCTGTTTTTAGGGCTTCTTTCTTAGCATCTTCAATGTCAAGAGCATCTACTTTTTTGATAAAGTCACCGTATAAAGCGCCAGGTTGCTCTCCCTCGAAAGGTGCTCCACTAATAATATTACGGCAGTCACTTAATACCTTTGGATATAGAAAGTCTGGAAGTAAAACGCCTTTTTCTTCTCTGGTCTGCAGTTGAGATACAATCTGCTCCATCAATGGCGTGATTCCCTCCAAACGACTGATGTATGCCTTCGCTTCTTCAATAGTACTGATACTGTGAAAGCCAATAAGGAAAGCAGGAATCTCTGCCTGTACTCCATGCATTTGGTTGACAGGGTAGCTTATGTGACGGAAGCTATAGTCTTTGATGGCATTCTTTAAGCGCTGCTCCATCAAATCGTAGCTAAGCTTTTCCTCTTTGCTTAGTTGGGAAACATCGATAGAGTCTTGTAAGAACTGAAGATGAACTTTGGTAAGCTCCAAGTGTTTTTTCTCACCTTCTTCAGAGAAATCATCCCATTGCCCATAATTGGTTTTTAACCCTTTCATGGTTTGCATCATAGGAGATAGAGCTAGTTCTTCATCATAAACGCGCTGGAAAAAAGCATTGGCTTTTTCGTTTTCATTAGCATATTCCGATGAGGGTTTGCAACTGTTGAATGCAGTAAGGAGTATAGCTGCGGATACAGCTAACTTTGTACGTTTTAACATGTTGTTGATTGTTTAGTTTATAGACGAAAAAAAGGTAAAAGGTAAAAGGTAAAAGGTAAAAGGTAAGAGGTAAGAGGTAAGAGGTAAGAGGTAAAATAATGGAACGAAGACGTACTACCTATAACGTTTTACCTTTTACTTCTTACCTTTTACTTTTTAAAACATAATTCCGGCAATCGTTCCGGTCATCATGCAGGCCATGGAAGCCCCTAGTAAGGCGATCATACCCAAAGAAGATAGGTCGGATTGTCTACTTGGTGCAATCCCTCCAATTCCTCCAATTTGAATAGCAATGGAGCTAAAGTTAGAGAAGCCACATAATGCGTAAGTAGAAATTACAATAGCTTTTTCACTTAAGATTCCTGTTGATTTTAGAGAGGCCAGGTCAGAGTAAGCAATAAACTCGTTGATTACCGTTTTTTGTCCCAATAAACTTCCTACTCTTAAAGATTCGGTCCAATCTACGCCCATCATAAAGGCGAAAACACGGAAGACTTGTCCCAGAATATATTGTAAGCTTAGGTCCTGGAACTGTCCATCAGTAGAGCTTTCGATCCATTCATTGACTCCCCCAAAGCTTCCCAGATATCCTAATCCACCATTAATGGCATAAATAATCGCAATAAAAGAAATAAGCATTGCACCAACATTTAATGCTAGTCGCAAGCCATCTACCGTACCGTTAGCAATGGCATCAATCAGGTTGGCACCGATTTTTTCGGGGTTAACCTTTAGTTCTGTATCTATCTCGTCTGGTTGTGTTTCCGGAATCAAGATCTTGGACATAACGATGGCTGCAGGTGCATTCATAATGGATGCACTCAATAGGTAGGAAGCATACTTTACTTCTTCTAGTGGATCTCCTCCACCCAAAAAGGAAACATACCCTGCGAGTACACCACCCGCCATGGTAGCCATACCTCCTGTCATCAAACACATCAACTCTGAGCGAGTCATATTTTTGATAAATGGTTTGACGAGTAGTGGAGCCTCCGTTTGTCCTAGGAAGATATTACCAGCGGCAGACATGCTTTCAGCTCCAGAAAGGCCCATGGTTCTGGCCATGATATAGGCAATCACATAGACAATTTTCTGTAAGACACCCAGGTAATAAAGTCCGGAGGAAACCGCCGCAAAAAAGATGATAGTAGGTAGTACCTTAAAGGCAAAAATAAATCCCATACTTCCACTGGCATTGGCGAGGTCTCCAAAGATAAACATGGCCCCATTAGTGGAATATCCCAAAAAGGTTACAAAAGCATTACTGATCGCATTAAAAATATCGGCAACCAACTCTACTCTTGTTACCAAAAAGCCAAAAAGAATCTGAAGTGCCAAGCCGGCCCCGACAACGCGCCAACTGATCTGTTTTCTATTGATGGAAAATGCCCAAGCAATACCAACAAACATTAGGATCCCAAGAACCCCTCTCAATATTTCCATGGGAATGATTTATAGTGTGATGATGAAATCATAAAAATTAAAGCGCACAATTTAAAGGATTAAATTTTTTTAAAGAAATTAACCCTTACATCAGTCCTTAAATAATTTACAAATATTTATTTTTATCCACTATGGATTCATTGTATTTTTAGGACATCCTATTGATAAAATCTAACCTGAAATAGCTATGCTAAATAAAGAAAAGCTGACGTCTTTGATTGATGAAAGTATCTATATAAGTCGAGACCTCAGTTGGTTGCAGTTTAATCACCGTGTACTGGATCAAGCTAAAAAAGAAGATAAAACCGTATTTGAACGTCTAAAGTTTCTGGCTATCACAGCATCTAACCTGGATGAGTTTTTTATGGTGCGTGTAGGCAGTTTATATAACTACTTAGATTATGGGAAGAGTAGATTGGATTATTCCGGGTTAAGGGAGGAGCAATTTAAAACGTTACTCTATGAGGAAATCCATCAGTTTGTCAATGAGCAGCAGAACTATTATAAGGATGTGGTCATGCCACGCTTTGAAGATAATGGATTGCAGATTTCACACGTTGAAGACTTGACGGATTCGGAACGGATAGAGGTGGAAACACATTTTGATAAGACCATTTTTCCGATGTTAACTCCTATGGTCTATGATAATTACCATGCCTTTCCTGCCCTGCAAAATAAGTTATTAATTTTTGCAGTAGTGACGATGGATAAAACCGCTAAGGCTGGAGAAAAACGAAAGCTATCCTTTGTGCAGATTCCTAAAAACCTGACTCGCTTTTATGAAATTGTGAGGGAAGATCGAATCATCTTTGTTCCTATTGAAGAGATCATTCGTACACACTTGGATAAATTATTTCGAAATATTGAGATAGAGCAATGTACGCTTTTCCGTATTACTCGAAATGGAGATTATACGCTAGATGAAAGTGAAGACCTGGATACAGACTTTATCAAGGAACTGAAACTGAAGCTTAAAACCCGAAAGACAGGTCGTGTAGTACGGATAGAAATAGAGAAGAACTGTATTGATTGGGTAGTTGATATCTTAAAAGAGCGATGGAATGTAGAAGATCTCAACTTCTTTGAGACGGATACATTGCTGGATTTTACGGCTTTTTGGTCTATTGTCAAGCATCGTGCATTCAAATACCTGATGCCGAAGAACAGACATCCGGTGTTGCCTGTAGGATTGACCAAGCAAAATATGTCCAAGAACATTTTTGACCGCCTTAAAAAGAGGGATTTGTTCTTGCACCATCCGTACAATAGTGCCGATCATTTGATTGAATTAATTGAAGCGGCTGCAGAAGATCCCAATGTCTTAGCGATCAAGATGACTATTTATCGTTTGGCGGATGATTCAAGGGTGACTTCAGCGTTGTTAAAAGCAGTAGAAAATGGGAAGCACGTATCGGCTCTGTTTGAGGTGAAAGCTCGTTTTGATGAGGAAAACAATATAGAAGAAGCGAAGAAGCTTCAGGAAGCGGGTTGTTTTGTGATCTATGGAATTACAGCTCTGAAAACGCATACTAAGTTGATGTTGATTGTTCGTAAAGAGAGCGATAAGGTCAAGCGCTATGTACATATGGGAAGTGGTAACTATAATGAAGATACGGCTCGTTTGTACACAGACATCGGCTTAATGACAACAGATGAAGCTTATGGAGAAGATGTTTCAGAGTTCTTTAATGCCATTACGGGGCATTCTCGTCCGAGAAGTTATAATCGTCTGTTGACAGCTCCTAATGATATGAGAAGGGAGTTGATCAAATTGATGGACCAAGAGATTGCTAATGCCAAACAAGGACTACCATCAGGAATCGTGATAAAGGTGAATTCCTTGCAGGATGATAAGTTTATCGATGCTTTGTATAGAGCCTCTCAAGCAGGTGTGCCAATTAAACTGATCGTTCGGGGAATATGCTGTTTGCGTCCAGGAAGAAAAGGCCTGAGTGAGAATATTACGGTTCGTTCTATTGTTGGGGAATACCTGGAGCACTCCAGAATATTTTATTTCCATAATGACGGGAAACCTAAAGTGTATGGAGGTAGTGCCGATGCCATGGTCCGTAGTTTTGACCGTAGGATAGAGTCTCTATTTTCTATTGAGGATAAACTCTCTAAGCAAGAGGCCATCAATATCTTGAGTTACAACCTGAAGGACAATGTCAATGCTTATGAAATGCAGGAGGATGGCAGTTATGTGAAGACATCGGTGCCAGAGGGTGGTTTACCTTTCGATTTGCATAAGGAGTTTTTCAAGGTAAGTTTGAAGGAAGTAAAAGCAGTGAGTCTGTTCTCGGTATAAAAAGTTTATCGGTTATCGGTTATCGTTTATTTTTCATTAATATGTTTTAACCGATAACCGATAACCGATTTTTCCTTTCGTTAACCATTATTATAAAATCATTCTCCGGAATTATCTCCTAAAAGGTAGAAGAAGGTTTGATTTTTGTATTTCTTAGTTATTATTGTGTTTTTTTAAGGGCTATTAAATAGTGATTTTTCTGTTTTAGGTTAAACAAGGGTGAAAATAAAGCCTATTGTTTTATAAAAGAGTAGTATTTCGCTAGAAGTGGTTGATTTGAGGCCCATTCATAGGTAATACTGTAATGTCAATCAATAGGGTCGAATGAGTGAAAAACAAGTCAATATTAAACAGATTTTACCCAAGATCGCTTCCTATTGTGCCTATCAGGATCGCTGTAGACAGGAGGTAATTAACAAATTGGAAACCTTTGGGTTAGAAAGTAAACAGATCGAAGAAGTCGTTCTGTGGCTGATAGAAGAAAAGTACCTGGACGAAAAACGCTTTGCGGCATCTTTTGTAAGAGGAAAATTTAATCGTAATAAGTGGGGGCGCTATAAAATAAGACAGGCGCTGAAACAGAAACAGGTACAAGAGGATGCCGTCCGTTATGGACTAGCCGAGATTGATGGAGAACAATACTTCGAGGTACTGAAACAACTTGTTCGCCAAAAGTTAGGACGTAGCAAGGAAACAGAAATGTTTGTACTCAAGTATAAATGTATTCAATATCTATCAGGGAAAGGGTTTGAAGGTGATCTTATTCAAGACGCTTTTCAGGAAGTTTGGAATTCGGATCAGGAGGTGTAACTCAATTATAAGCAAAGCGATCTTATTTTGGGTATTGTCCTTAGAAAGTATTCAGGAAGATCTTTTTAAAAACAGATCCTTCTAGAGGTACGCTGACAATACCATTTATATTTGGAGACTATGTCAAGAATTTTTTATCAATTACTGTTTTTGTTTCTATGTTGGTCATATGCGTTTAATGGCATGGCACAGGCGCACCTTCCTCCTTTGCAGGAAGACAAAATGTTGCTGACTAACCAAAAAGTACAGATGGAGATCACGTTTGGGATCGATGCCATGTATGACTTTAAGTTTAATGTTGCAGAAGGGCAGTTTCGTTGGATGAAAGGGTACTACCCTAAGCATCCTTTGCCATATTTTTTGCTAGGCTTGAATGAATGGTGGAAGATTATGCCCAATGTGGAAGATGATTCTCACGATGATCTGTTCCATGCTTATATGGACTCCTCTGTTTACTTTGCTGAGGAGATCTACAAAAAGTATCCGGAGCATGCAGAAGCTTCATTTTTTTTGGCAGGAGCATTAGCCTTTAAGGCAAGGCTTTATGGAGAGCGTCATGAATGGTCCAAGGCGACTTTTGCTGCTCGAAAATCCCTGGAGTACTTTGATGTAACCAAAAAGAAAGCGGTAGAGTTGGGAGCGGAAATGTATTTTGGAGATGGACTTTATAACTACTTCGTAGAGTGGATTAAGGAAAACTATAAAGTATTGCGTCCTGTCTTGTGGTTTTTTGAGGAGGGAGATAAACAACTTGGCTTGGAGCAGTTGGAAATGGCAGGGGAGGAAGCTTTCTATACCCGTATTGAAGCAATGTATTACCTCATGCGTATACATGCTAATGGAGATGGAAGAGTATCCAGGGCTTTTCAGCTTTCGGAGTATTTGTATAAAAATTATCCAAATAATGCCTACTTCCATCGCTATTATACGCGTATGCTCTATAGTACTGGGCGACATCGTCAATTAGTTCCGGTAGCCAAATCACTGTTGGAGCGAGTAGAAACAGGAGCAACGGGCTATGAAGAGATTAGTGGAAGGTATGCCAGTTATTACTTGGGGAGCTATTATATGGATCGGAAGGGAGATGTGAAAACGGGAGAGACTTACTTTAAAAAGACTGTGGGTTTTGCAGAAGCGATAGAAGATTACGATTCAGGGTATTACTTGCATGCCTTGAGAAAGCTAGGACAGATTGCCCAACGAGAAGGAGAAATGGAGGTCGCTTATGAGTACTATGATAAGCTAAAAGATCATAGTGAGCGGAAATCTACACTACATAAAGAAGCGAAAGAATTTTTGAAAGAATACAAGCGCTGGAAGAAGAAAAATAAGTAAGAAAAAAGGGAGGTGTGTTAAACACCTCCCTTTTTTTGTGCCTATACGCAATAATTAACGTGTATATTTTACTATGTTAAATATTTAACATTAAATGTTCTAAATCTTAACTTTTAATTAAAAAATTTTTGCATCTGTGATTTTATTCTATACATTTGGCCTTCCTTGTTACTGCTAATAATGACGATTTGTATGAAAAGGGTACATAAGTTTTGAAAGTGATTCTTATTCATACCGACTTTAATTATTGGGAGTGGAGCAGGTTGGTTTGTCCTTAAAGTAGCCCGAAGATTGTTGCTGGAGCTAGCTTGCCGGATTACCATTGACTAATTAATTAATTACTGAATTACTTAATTAAAAAATGGGGTGGATTACCCTTAAAGGCAATGAGACTAGAATTATCAGATTTCATCGTAACCGTAGCGGATGCTGCGTTGCATAGAGAGTTTGCTCAGGCAATATGTGATGAGATGGCAGCATCTGCCAAGGCCAGAGGAACAGGAATAGCCAAGCGTACCGTAGAATACCTTCAACTAAAGATGGAAGAAGGAAAGGCAGTGATTGCTTTACATAACGATGGACGTGTGGCAGGGTTTTGCTACATAGAGTCTTGGGGACACCATCGCTTTGCTGCTAACTCAGGCCTGATTGTCATGCCTGCATTTAGGGGTACAGGGTTGGCGAAAGCCATTAAGCAAGTGGCCTTTAATCTATCCCGAAAGAAGTACCCTGAGGCGAAATTATTTGGTTTGACAACCAACTTAGCCGTAATGCGCATTAATAGTAGCCTAGGATATAAGCCGGTAACGTTTTCTGAACTGACCGATGATAAGGACTTTTGGAAGGGCTGTCAGAGTTGTGTCAATTACGATATTCTGACACGTACCAATCAATCGCATTGCTTGTGTACGGGAATGCTTTATGACCCCAAAGATCAGGAAAAGCCTTTAATCAAGGATATAGAGCTGATGAGTCATTCATAGGGATATGGCTATGGGATGTTCATAGTACTTGGATAAAGGAAGCTGCGCATTTTTTATAACGATATTAAAACTAACATTCAAATAATCATGGATAAGCAAAAAGTTGTTCTTGCATTTAGTGGAGGATTGGATACCTCTTACTGTGTCAAATACCTGACAGAAGAAAAAGGGTTGGAAGTATACTCTGCCATCGTACAAACAGGAGGTTTTTCTGAGGAAGAGCTTAAAAGTATTGAGGAGAGGGCTTATGACCTTGGCGTAAAACAACACATCACGATTGATGAGACACAAGGGTTTTACGACAACTGTATTAAGTACTTGGTATTTGGAAATGTATTGCGATACAACACTTATCCATTGTCTGTAAGTGCAGAGCGTGTATTCCAGGCAATCGCTATTGCGGAATACGCCAAAGAAATTGGAGCAGGAACCATTGCACACGGTAGTACAGGTGCAGGAAACGACCAGATTCGTTTTGACATGGTTTTCCATACCATTCTTCCTGGTGTAGAGATCTTGACTCCTATCAGAGATATGCAGCTTTCCAGAGAAGAAGAGATTACCTTCCTGAAAGAAAAGGGTGTCGATATGGACTGGGAAAAAGCAATCTATTCGATTAACCAAGGAATCTGGGGAACGTCTGTAGGAGGAAAAGAAACGCTTACTTCTGATCAAGGGTTGCCGGAAGAAGCTTACCCAACACAAGCGACAGAGAAGGAAGCGAAAGAAATTACATTGCATTTTGAGCAAGGAGAACTGAAAGGAATTGATACGACAACGTATGAGAGTCCTGTAAAAGCAATTCAGGCATTAACCGCTATCGCAGCTCCTTTCGGGATCGGTCGTGATATTCATGTGGGAGATACGATTATCGGAATTAAGGGAAGAGTTGGTTTTGAAGCTGCTGCCCCTGTTGTCACAATTAAAGCACATCACGCTTTGGAAAAGCATACGCTAACCAAATGGCAGTTGTATTGGAAAGAGCAACTAGGAAACTGGTACGGAATGTTGGTGCACGAAGGACAGTGGCTAGACCCAGTGATGCGTAACGTGGAAAAATTCCTTCAGGATACACAAGAAAGTGTGACCGGAGAAGTGAAGGTGAACTTGAAGCCTTATCACTTTGAGATCGTAGGAATAACATCTCCTTATGATTTGATGTCGGCGGAATTTGGTGCTTACGGGGAAATGAACAAAGGATGGACTGGAGAAGATGCCAGAGGTTTTGCTAAAATATTGGCTAACCAAACGAAGATTCACCGTCAGGTACAGGAAGCAGCAAAGGATAAGGTTGTCCTTTAATTTGACATCATTGTATGGGTGCAATGAAAATAACTATCCTACTGCTAACTAGCTTTGTTGAATCGTTGAATTTCAATGCTTTGCATTGAGTTGAATTAAGCTTCGCTCGTTGATTTGAGTTGAACCGTTGACTGATTTAATTTTAATTGAATATTTAATAATAATCGATCAATAAACAAATCAACTCGAATCAACGAGCGAAGCTTAATTCAACGAATCAACGATTCAACAAAGCTGGTTAGCAGTATGAAGGATAAATATTCAAATGTAATCATCGCACCCCATCGCATTACCCCAAAAAAAGATAAAAAGCATGAATATCAAGGCAGGAATTATAGGTGGAGCAGGAATGACAGGAGGCGAGCTCCTAAGAGTATTATTAAACCATCCTCATTTAAAAGTAACTTTCGTTCATAGTAGAAGTCAGGCTGGGAACTTGATTTCCTCCGTACACAATGACCTTTTCGGAGAAACATCAATGACGTTTACCGATACGATAGGAGAGGCTGATGTATACTTCTTGTGTTTGGGACACGGAGAATCCAGAAAGTTTTTGGAAGAAAATGCCCTTTCTCCTACCTCTTTATTGATTGACCTTAGTCAGGACTTCCGTTTGAAAGAAGGTGTCGTAGAAGATCGTTCTACAGTGATGGGAGGAAGAGAGTTTATCTATGGTCTTCCAGAGTTACAAAAAGAAGCGATTCAGAAAGCTTCTAGCATTGCAAATCCGGGATGTTTTGCCACAGCCATACAGTTAGCTTTACTTCCTGCAGCTAAAGCATCTCTGTTCAAGACAGATATTCATGTCAGTGCCATTACAGGTTCCACAGGAGCCGGGCTTAAGCCAATGAGTACGACCGGTTTCTCTTGGAGAAATAATAATATCTCTTCGTATAAAGTATTTAATCATCAGCACTTATTGGAGATCGGACAAAGCGTGAGACAGTTGCAAGATGATTTTGAGCAGGATATCAATTTTATCCCGTATAGAGGAAACTTCAGTAGAGGAATTCTAGCTTCTGTTTACTTTGAGTCAGACTTGGAAGAGAAGGAGATTTTCAAACTTTATGAGGAGTACTACAGAGACTCAGCCTTTACGTTCGTGACTTCAGATGCCATTGATTTGAAGCAAGTAGTAAACACGAATAAGTGTTTGCTAAGTGTGCAGAAGCACGGAAAGAATATATTGGTAACTTCTGTGATTGATAATTTATTGAAAGGAGCAGTAGGACAGGCGGTACAGAACATGAACCTGATGTTGGGGTTGGAAGAGACGACTGCATTGAAATTGAAAACCATAGCCTTTTAAGAGAATGAAACAATTTACTGCTGTTCACGATGTAACAGATATAGATGCCTTGGTAAAGGATGCATTGGCTTGTAAGGAAACGCCCTTTGCCTGGCATGAACTAGGGAAGTATAAAACATTAGGGTTACTTTTTTTCAACCCTAGCCTTCGTACCCGTATGAGCACCCAAAAGGCAGCCTATCATTTAGGAATGAATGTGATGGTGCTTAATGTCGATAAAGACGGTTGGAAGATTGAAACAGAAGAAGGGGTTATCATGAATAGTGACAAAGCAGAGCACCTTAAAGAGGCTGCTGCGGTAATGAGTCAGTATTGTGATGTATTGGGTATCCGTTCTTTTCCAGAGCTAAAGGATAAGGAAGAGGACTTAAAAGATCAGGTACTTAATGATTTCCTGAAGTATACGACAGTTCCTGTGATAAGTTTAGAGTCTGCAACTCGTCATCCTCTACAGTCATTGGCAGATGTAGTGACTATAGAAGAAAACAAGAAAGTAGCTCGTCCTAAAGTCGTATTGACTTGGGCGCCTCATCCAAGGGCTTTGCCTCAGGCCGTTCCCAATTCTTTTGCTGAGTGGATGAATGCTATTGATGTGGATTTCGTCATTGCTTGTCCGGAAGGGTATGAGTTGGATGAACAGTTTGCAGGAAATGCAGTGGTGACACATAATCAAGAGGAGGCCTTGAAAGATGCCGATTTTGTGTATGCTAAAAACTGGTCCTCTACTACCGAATATGGAAAGTGTGTGGTACAGGATAGTAGCTGGATGATTGACAATCAGAAGATGTCCCTGACGAATGAAGGGAAGTTTATGCATTGCCTGCCGGTACGTAGAAATGTAGTGGTGGCTGATGAGGTATTGGACGGAGAGCACTCTTTAGTGATCGAACAGGCCAACAACAGGACATTTGCCGCTCAGGCCGTACTCAAAAATATCTTGAAAGGTAAAAGGTAAGGGCGACCCTTGTGGTCGCCCCCTAAAGTATACCCCTAGCTTAGCTTATCGAAGCTTTACTCAACAAGCCGTGTATGCGGCCTCAACGATTCAACAACATGAAATTATCAGTCGTCAAAGTAGGAGGAAATATTATTGATAATCAGGAAGCACTTCACGCTTTTCTGAAACAGTTTAATGCTTTGGAAGGTCCCAAACTATTGGTGCATGGAGGTGGTAAGATTGCTTCTGAGCTAGGGAAGGAAATGGGTATTACCCCCAATATGGTGAATGGAAGAAGGGTAACTGATAAGGCAACCTTGGATTTAGTGACGATGGTATATGGAGGGTTGATCAATAAGAACCTGGTAGCAGTATTACAGGCTATGGGGTGCAATGCGATAGGACTGACTGGAGCAGATGGAAATACGATACAGTCCGTAAAAAGACCAGTGAAAGAAGTAGACTATGGATTTGTGGGAGATGTTCAGGGAGTCAATGCTTATTTGTTGCAGATGTACCTCAAAGAAGGGTTCGTTCCTGTGTTTGCACCATTGACGCACGATTTAGAAGGGAATATGTTAAACACTAATGCTGATACGGTTGCTACAGAGGTAGCTAAGGCGTTGGCCGAAGTAGGGTATGAGGTATCCTTGAAATATTGCTTTGATAAACCAGGGGTGATGTTGGACTTGCAGGATGCTGACAGTTTGGTAAAGGAGCTGACCCCTGTTAATTATGCGACACTAAAGGAAGAAGGAGTGATTGCAGAAGGTATGCTTCCCAAGTTGCATAATGCATTTCAGGCAGTAGAAGCAGGTGTAGAGGAAGTGGTCTTGGGACTGGCAGAAGGAATATTACAGCAGCAACCTTTTGGAACGGTCGTAAAAGCGGAGGATAAGTTAGCCGCAACAAGCTAACGTAGGCCCTAGCTTCAGGCGCAATGCCGTCAACTTAAGTTAAATAATAGCACTGTTCACTCGTAGACGATGGGTTGAAAACCCACCGCTAAAAGATTCTTAATCCCATAAATGGGAATTAGGGACTACATTCATTCCCATTTATGGGATTAATAATATCAGTGGTAGGCTTTAGCCTATCGTTTACGGATGAATAGAAATCCTTAAGTTCACGGCATTATGACTCAGGTGAGGATACACGTACGAATAGTATTGATTACGATTTATCGTAAATCGTTGCCCTACAGACCGTGTGTAAAGCGAAGGCCTACATCATAAAAACAACTAAACAACATGAACGAGCGAAGCTCAATTAAACATCATCAACAAAAGCTGATTTTTTAAAAATTACCACCATGAACTTATTCTCTGAAAAACAACTCATACAAGAAGCTATTCAATTGCTCAAGGACCTTATTGCCATTCCCTCTTTGAGCAGGGAGGAGGACAAGACAGCAGATTTGTTACAGGAATTCCTAACACAGAAGGGGATTGAAAGCACTCGTAAGGGGAATAATGTTTGGGCTAAAAATCAACATTTTTCTGAGGAAAAACCTACTTATTTATTAAACTCCCATCACGATACGGTAAAACCCAATGCTCAGTATACCCTTGATCCTTTTCAGCCACAAGTAAAGGATGGTAAATTATACGGGTTGGGAAGTAATGATGCTGGAGGACCATTGGTGTCTTTATTGGCAACATTTCTATGGTTTTACGGAAAGAAAGATTTGCCGTTTAACCTGATTATCGCTATGACCGCAGAGGAAGAGATTTCTGGTAGAGAGGGAATTGCTTCTATTTGGGAAGATCTAGGGAAAGTGGATTTTGCGATTGTAGGGGAACCTACCCAAATGAATCTGGCCATTGCAGAGAAAGGATTGATGGTGCTGGATTGTGTGGCGCATGGGAAAGCAGGACATGCTGCTAGAGAAGAAGGAATCAATGCCATTGAAAAGGCTATGGATGCGATTCACTGGTTTCATACCTACTCTTTTATGAAAGAGTCAGCATTATTGGGGCCTGTAAAAATGACCGTGACACAAATAGAGGCAGGGAGTCAGCATAATGTGGTGCCGGCTACTTGTAGTTTCGTGGTAGATGTAAGAACCACAGATGCTTATCAGAATAAAGAAATTCTGGAGCTGATCAAAAGCTGTGTAGATTGTGAGGTAAATGCGAGATCTACCCGTTTGAATCCTTCAGGGGTTGCCACAGACCATCCGATGGTACAAGCCGGAGTTGCAATAGGAATGAGTACATTCGGATCGGTTACTCTATCAGATCAAGCGTTGATTCCATGTCCTTCTGTAAAGATAGGACCGGGAGATTCTGCCCGTTCTCATTCCGCCGATGAGTATATCTATGTGAATGAGATTGAGGAAGGAATCAAGCGATATATCCAATGGCTTGGTCAAATCACCCAGTAGAGGTGGGGTGTGATTATTAAGTTTCAATAAATAACTGTCATACTACTAAATAACTTTGTTGAGTAGCACTGCGTGCTGTTGAGGCGACTTACGTCGCTGGTTGAGTATGCTTCGCACGTTGAGATTTTGTAGTACTGCCCTTTCTCAACAGCCTGAAGGGCTACTCAACGGCACGCAGAACACGCCATGTAATGGACTCAACCAGCGGCGCAAGCCGCCTCAACGATTCATTAAACGATATAATAAACGAACAATAATACCCCATGAAAAAACTTTGGGAAAAAGCATACGAAATCGATAAGCAAGTAGAAGTCTTTACCATAGGCAAAGACCGTGAACTGGATTTACAGTTAGCCCCTTATGATGTATTAGGGTCGATTGCCCATGCCAAGATGCTGCAGGAAGTAGGTTTGTTGGAAAAGGATGAATTTACTTCTCTTAAGGAAGGGTTATCTACAATCTATCAGGAGATCGAAGAAGGAGATTTCGAGATCAAAGAAGGAGTAGAGGACGTACATTCACAAGTAGAACTATTACTGACAGAACGTTTGGGAGATGTTGGTAAAAAGCTGCATACCGGGCGCTCCAGAAATGATCAAGTACTCCTAGACCTTAAGATGTATTTCCGAGAGGAAATCTGGAAAATAGCGCAGAAGGTACAGGACTTATTTGATGTCTTATTGGCACAAAGCGAAAACTATAAGGACGTGTTGATGCCAGGGTATACGCATATGCAGGTGGCGATGCCTTCTTCTTTTGGGTTATGGTTTGGGGCTTATGCCGAAAGTTTGGTAGATGATCTGGTTGTTTTACAAGGAGCGTATGAGATCAGTAACAGAAATCCTCTAGGTTCTGCGGCAGGGTATGGTTCTTCCTTCCCTTTGGATAGGGAAAAGACCGCAAAACTATTGGGCTTTGAGGATTTGAGTTGGAATGTGGTGTATGCACAGATGGGTAGAGGTAAAACAGAATATGTAATTGCGAATGCGATTGCTACCCTATCGGCAACCTTGAGCCGTTTGGCGATGGACACCTGTATGTATGCTGGACAGAACTTTGGCTTCTTCTCTTTCCCGAATGAGTTAACGACAGGGTCCAGTATCATGCCGCATAAGAAGAACCCGGACCCTATGGAGCTGGTAAGGGGAAGATGTAATCAATTGATGGCCTTACCAACACAAGTGATGGCGGTGATCTCAGGGCTTCCTTCAGGATATCATCGTGATTTCCAGCAGATCAAGGAAGTGATTATGCCTGCCTTTGAAATGCTATCGGGTTGTTTGGAAATGACCTGTTTGATGCTATCCAATATTAAAATTAATGAGGAGCTATTAGAGAATCCTATTTACAACTACTTGTTTACCGTAGAGGAAGTAAACAAACGAGTAGTAGAAGGCGTACCGTTCCGTGATGCATACAAAGAAGTAGGCAATGCCGTAGAAGAAGGAATGTTCAAAGCGGATCATGAGGTAAACCATACCCATCAGGGGAGTATTGGAAATCTTTGTAATGATCGCATTGCCCAAAAAGAAGATGAGGTGATGAGACGCTTTAAGCACGATAAGGTGGAGGAGACATTGCAAAAATTATTATAAAGTGATAGGGCCGCGCCACTGGCGCGGCCATTTTATTATCAAGATTCATTTCCTAGGTACTGGTCTGGGCTACTGGTCTTAGGCTCCAGCCTAAGACCTAAAAGCGCTTTCGCCGAGCGTCCACGCTCAGGTGGTATGAGTGGAAAATGGAGATTAGTGATGGATTGGTAGATCGAATAAAAAATCGCTGTGTTTCGTATAGTGACAGTATAAAGACTTACAGTCCCTTCCCGCCTTTATGTGATGTCACCTCTAACGGGGTAAGGTATTTATTTTATACCGGATAACAGTTCATCAATCGCACTTTCAAAGAGAGTATACCCTTGAAGCCCTTTAATTGTTACTTTATTATTTTCAAAAACAATATCCTTAAACTTATAATGAAAAGCTATTTCATCAGGATCTGTTGTTAAAATACATTTTTTTAATAGCGTTTCTTTTTTCTTCCTTAAGGTGAGATAAAGGTTGAATTCTTCCATTGTCATCTCACATTCCAAAAAGAATGTGATAGACAATGGGCGGTAAAGCTTTTTCTTATGAACCCATTCATTTCTATAACCTAAGTTTCTAAATTTTTGAATACCCTCTTTAATTTCTGAAAGAGGTAAATCATACTTATCTTTTAGAGTATTTATAGAATTAAGAAGAATAGTAATATAGTACTCTACTTTCTCTATACCATTTAGTTTTGAATACTTCAAATAATCAGGGTTATAGATATTATGTCTTAGAGATTTCTCACCTAAATAGATCTCTTTTAACTCGCTTTTATTTGTTTCATTAATAAGACAAATGTATAGCATACTAAAAGCTCTATTTAATTTTAACTTCTTTAGGACTTCTCTTTCTAAAAATGAGAGAATAAAACGAGATGATAAGAAATGTGGATATCGTTCTTCTTTTGAGAAATCTTTGTGGTCTAAGGTTATTATCAAATGTTTAAATATCATGCCTTTTGATGTTTGTTAGGATAGTATCTCTATACTATCAGCGACTGTCCGCTCTATCCATATGGCTGTGCCTCGAGCTCCAGCTCCTGTCGATATGTGTTCCACAACTCTGGATGTATAACGCATTGAACTATCCATTTTCTGTGTGCGAACGGGGCTACACATTCTATCAATCATTAGCACACTCTGGGATCATATCTGGAGGGAAAATATTACCCATTTTTTTTGATAACTTTTGGTTACAGTATTCATATCTGTAAAATGTATGATTTCTATTGGGTGGAATATTTCTCATTTCATCAACGGATAAAACTTCTTTATCTATTGCTGCTTTTAAGGAAGATAAAAAGGTAGAAGAAGGTGATACCACGAATTCAACATCAGTGTATATCAGTATTAAAGTATTATTAATATATGAATACGCTATTGGAGGTTTATCCTCTATATCTAGTTGTTCACTGGAGATAATAGGCTCTACATATACTAATAGCCAATCATACTCTAAGTCAAATGGAGTGTGATTTGAACTTCTTAATGTTAATTTTAAAATTACATTAGTTTTTATACCATTAATTACATCATTTACGATGTCATGTACACGCTGATCTTTGATTTCTACTGCATGAAGATCTTCTTTTTTATTTCTACATGAAAATAACAATAGAAGTACCGTTAAGTATATTGATAGCTTATTGAACATCTTTAAAGAACGAAAAGTTAGCTTGTCCCTATGATAATTAATGTAATCTACAGTGGAAGGGTAGTAATCTTCCTTAAGTTACAAAGGATAGTGGGAAAGTACTATTGATTCTTCTATAAATACTGAGCTATTGAGCATGAATTAGGGATGGCCGTGCCACTGGCACGGCCATCCCTAGATTGTGATCATCTTTTTAATCCCTAACCTCCAATCGAGGCCATTGGTAAGGATACCGATTCTTATCCTGATAGTTGATTAGGTTTTTAGCCATTCCCGGAAAGATCAAGCCATGGAATGGTAAGACAGAGTACCAATAAGCTCTGCCCCATATTCCTAAAGGTCGGAAAGTTGCTGTTTGGATCAATTTGTTGCCTTCCACTTTAAATTCCAGCCAGGCTTCTCCCGGGAGCTTCATTTCGGCAAATAAGAGGAGACGTTTCCCTTTTCTGTCTGCGAGGACCACCCTCCAAAAATCCAGGGCTTCACCTGCTTTCAATTGTGTTGGACTTCTTCTTCCTCTACGCAGGCCAACTCCCCCTACAAATAAGTCCATAATTCCTCTTATTCTCCACAGGAAGTTCCCGAAATACCATCCTCGATCGCCACCGATGGCCCAGATATTATCCAGAACCTCTTCAGTATCTCTTTCAAACGTATATTCCCTGACATCCTTGAAACACCCATAAGTGGGAACGTGAATGAAATCGAGGAAATTTTCAGGAATAGGTCCCATAATCGCCTCTTTCCAGCTTGAAACCACCTCATTTTGCTCGATTTTCTGGAAGGCCAAAGAGAGTGCTTCCTGATAGGAATATAATTTGAGGGGAACAATTTCTTGAATCCCTATATTTTTACAAACCACTTCATTATGTAAACTGTCCACCAAATTACGTGCTAACTCATAAGAAGTCGAGGTGACGAAGTATAACCAATAAGAGGATAATCTTGGAGTAAAGAATGGAATGGTAATAATGTATCTTTTGAGATTCCGGAAAGAGGCAAACTGTAACAACATCTCCTTATAGGTCAGGATATCTGGTCCTCCAATATCAAAGATTTTATCATAAGCGGCTTCTTGAAATAATACGCCTTCCAGGTATTGGATAACATTTCGGATAGCGATAGGCTGGCATCGGCTACTGACCCATAGTGGTGCAACCATTAATGGCAGCTTTTCAACCAAGTCACGAATAATCTCAAAAGAGGCACTCCCTGATCCAATAATAATAGCGGCACGAAGAATAGTTAACGGAACCCTTCCTCTGAGATAATGCTCGACGTTTTTTCTGGAGGCTAAATGTTTAGATAAATTATCGTCATTGGAAATGCCACTTAGGTAAACCACTTGTTGACAACTAGTGTCATCTATATAGTCTCTAAAGTTTTCCGCTACTCTCTGTTCCAGCTCAGCAAAGTCGGGCCTGCCAGAACTCATGGAGTGAATCAGGAAATAAGCAGCATCAATGTCTTTGGGTAGGTTACGAATGGTTTCTTCTTTAAGAAAATCCACCTGAATGACCTCGATTTGCTTGAGTAATTCATCATTAAAGTCTTCAAAGTCAAATCGTCGGGGGTCTCTGACAGGACAGATCACATGATGCCCACTTTGTAATAATATAGGAAGGAGCCTACGACCAATATAGCCGGTACTCCCTGTTAATAATATCTTCATAATATACTTTTTTGGGTTTTATAATTGCTCCAGCAGGTCTACGACAGGCTCTGGATCTGGGCGCTGGGTATAGTCAGGATTACTTTCTGCAAATTGTATTATACCACCTTCATCAATTAAAAAACGGGCAGGCATAGGTAATGCCCACTCCTCATCTCCATGGTATTGATCAAGGGGAATATTAAAATCATCTCGATAAACACCGATCAGATCATCAGGAAGGTGAAATTTCAATCCAAATTTTTCAGCAACCAGATTACCTTTATCAGTAAGGATATCAAATTTGAGGTGTTGCTTTTCAATCACTCGCTGAGAATACTCAGGAAGCTCCGGAGATATGGCCAACAAGGTACCTCCAGCTTGCTCAATACTGCTGACATAATGGTTCAGATTGGCAAGGTCCGTATTGCAATACGGGCACCAAAAACCTCGGTAGAAGGTAATAAATAAGAGTCCTTTCTGCAGTAGCTCTGCACTATCGATCATCTTTCCATTTTGGTTGGGAAGGGTAAAAGAAGGCATTTGCGTTCCTACCTTAAGGACATTGTCCTGAATGCCGGAGTCCTTTAGTTTTTGGGTAGCACCATGCATGATTGAAAGTTGTTCCTGAGATAAATTACTTTCAATTTTTTCTTTGAGTTTTTGGAGTTTTTCTTGAAAAGTCATGAGATAGTCTGTTAACCGTGAAAGATTTACTCAAACTCATAACAAAGCTTATCTTGTAAATGTTTGTAAATCAACAGGAAAGCATTCCAGGGTGCAAGGTGTTGAGAAAAAACATCGCTTTTTAGTGTTTTAAGTCATAATTTATAGCTTTTTGAATGACGTATTTTGTACACATAATACAACGAGAAACTTTCTAAAATACAAGAAAGGAACAACATGAATGAAATTTGTGTTTTTGGAGACGGACCATTGTATTATTGCTGATAAGCATAAATTATGAATATAGAAGCATTGACATTAGCAGAAGTAGTCGATACTTACTTCAGTATGACTTTTGAAGACTCTCTTAAGGAAGAGATTAAGGAACACGGACAGATTGAGCAGCTAAAGGCAGGCGATTTTATCATTGATATAGGAGAGCCAATGAAGGGGATACCTATTCTGGTTAGTGGTACCTTAAAGATCATGAGAGAGACGGAAGAGGGGAGAGAAATGCTCTTGTATTATTTGGAGGAAGGAGATGCCTGTTCCATGAGCATGACGTGTTGTATGACGACACAACAGAGCATGGTGAGAGCCATGGCTGAGGAAGATGCAACCATTATCATGATTCCCGTGTCTTTTATGGACGAGTGGATGCACAAGTATTCTTCTTGGAGAGCTTATGTCATGAATGGATATACAAGACGTTTTGAAGAGTTGCTGGAAGTGGTTGATGATGTTGCTTTCCGTAAGATGGATGAGCGTTTAGTGAATTATTTGGTACAGGCTACGGAAGTGAAAAACAACCGTGAGTTGCATCTGTCCCATATGGAGATAGCGACAGACCTGGGAACGTCAAGAGAAGTGGTGTCCCGTTTGTTGAAACAGCTGGAGAAGAAAGGCGTGATTACTATGGGACGAAATAAATTGACATTAGCCAAAGATTGGGATAAATTTTTGTAACCTAAGTGTCAATGTTACGTATAAAATCATAGAACACGACAAGAAAAGATAGAGATCGTGTTCTATCATAGAAAAGAATAGAATAAGAAGATAATAATTGAATTGGTTGGGGGTCGTACTGCGCTTTGTGTGGTACGACCCTTTTTTTAATTATCAATGTCAATGTTAGCTTTTTAACAGCCAGGAAGAAGTCATCAATTGAAAATTGATAATTAATCATTGAAAATTAACTACTCGTCGTCATCAAAAAGCCAATCATTATAAGCTCTCTGCAACTCACTCAGCGCATGTCGATCTCCCTCTTGCTGACAAATCATGATTCCTTTCTTATAAAGCTCCTCAGCTTTTTCTTCATTACCCAAATGTAGATAGAGTGCTGCTACATGGTAGTAGGTGCCCGTATAGTTGGGATGTTCCTCTAAGAGTTGGTGATAATATTGAAGTGCTTTTTCATCATCGTGCCCATTATATTCATTGGCGATGGCATAGATCAGGAAAGGATCATTAGGTTCTTCTTTCAGAAAGTTAAATAGTTGCTCTAGTCGTTGTTGATTCATAACGTGATGAATTTTTAATGATTAATTATTAATGGTCACAACGCCATGAAAATTGATAATTAATCATTGAAAATTAAAAATTCTTTATTAAAAAAAACGGCTGAAGTTCATGGATAACCTCAGCCGTTCAATAATTGTTTTTGCAGACTGATTACCTCAAATCATCTACAAAGTATCCTTTAGCCTCGTATTGCTTTTGGTCAAACGAGAACTTATTGTCTGTTGCTGGAACATTCTTCTTGAAGGTAATGATCTCATAGCGATCCATTGTTTTGTTGTCGCTATTCAATGTTTCCCACTGGCTCAATAAGTGTGTGTTGGCATCAATATACATGATTACCGTATGGAAGCTCACATCTTTTCTTTCTGGGAAAAGCGTTACGACATGGTGTTTTTTCCCTTTGATGTTAGCCGTTCCTTTGTAGTCATACTTGGCACCATCCTTATGGAAAGTCAAGATTTTAGTAGGGTTGGTCATCAAGTCATTGGAAGCACTTTCATAGAAAGCTTCTTTACTTACCGTATCAATACGAACCAATGTTTGTCCATCAAACAAAAGCTTGTTTCCGTATGCTTCCAGTTGATATTTATTGCCTTTTACCAACAGTTCTGCTTCTTGTACACCAAGTTTCTTTTCTGGCTCTCTGAAGTATTGTGACTTCAGAAGTTTTACCTCAAAAGCATCAAATGATTGATACTGGTCACTCATTTTATCTAATACCTTCTTAGCTTGAGGGTTTTGTTGTGCGAATGCCTGGAATATCGTAAAAAGTAAGCCGATGATTAATATAAATTTCTTCATGCTTTATCTATCCTTATTATTCTTTGAAAAATTCAACTGCAAATATAACCAACAAAGATTATAGAATTAAGAACAAATCTTTGTTTTATCATTTTTTAGTAGGGAGACAGGCCATATGAGGAGATGGACACCACCTTAACAGCATTTAACATAGAACAAACTATATTAATTTATATATAGCGGATAGTATCTTTTTTAGGGAACAATCCGTATACGAAGAAGTTACAACAATATTCATATTAAAATACGATAGAAAGATATTTATGGAATCAATGCAAGAGGCGGGGGCGAAGCAGTTTGCCAAAACGAAAAAGCCATTAGGAAAAAGGGTTATCAAAGGGATTGGCTGGAGCGTATTAGCCCTATTAGGAATCGTATTGATTGTAGGAACACTGTTCTTAAACCTTAGTCCTCAGTTTGGAGGAACGGCTACGGCAGAGCAAATTGTTCGTTATGAGGAGTCAGGACATTATCAGGAGGGTATCTTCGTGAATCAGGAACCAACCTCTGTAGGAGGACCTAGTTGGGATTTGATCAATGAAATGCTGTTTACGGAGGCGGTTCAGGCACCGGAAAAGGCTCCGGAAGTGATCTCATTAGATCCTGCTTTGGTGGCGCAACCGGATAGTATTACTCGTTTGACCTGGTTTGGACACTCGGCATTTTTATTGGAAATAGAAGGGAAACATATCTTGCTGGATCCTATGCTTGGAGACACGCCGTCTCCCGCACCTTTGCCAGGGCCCAAGCGCTTTAGCAGGGAGTTACCTATTGAGATTGAGGAGCTGCCTTATATTGATGCTGTAGTGATTTCTCATGATCATTATGATCACTTAGATTATGAATCGATTTTGCAGATGAAAGATAAAGTGGGTGCGTTTTTCACTCCTTTAGGAGTGGGAATACACTTGGAAGCATGGGGTATTGAGACCGATAAGATCCATGAACTGAACTGGTGGGAAAGCTATGAGTACAAGGGACTAACCTTGGTCAGTACACCTTCCCGACATTTTTCTGGAAGAGGGTTGTTAGACCGATTTAAGACCTTTTGGAGTTCATGGGTGATCAAAGGAGAGAAGGAAAATATCTTCTTTAGTGGTGATGGGGGATACGGCACACACTTCAAGGAAATAGGAGAAAAATATGGTCCTTTTGATATCGCCATGATGGAATGTGGGCAATACAATACCCATTGGAAAGAAATCCATATGATGCCCGAAGAAACAGTGCAAGCCACCCTTGATGTAAAAGGAAAACTATTGTTGCCGATTCACTGGGGAGCATTTACCTTATCACTACATGATTGGAGAGAGCCGGTCATCCGAGCTTCAAAAAAAGCAAAGGAACTAAACGTGCCTATGACTACTCCAAAGATAGGAGAGACCATTACGTTTGATGGTCGTGATTATCCTGTAACAAGATGGTGGGAGGAGTATTAGTGAACAGTTATGAGTTAGGAGTTGTGAGTCTGGAGTTGTAATTTTCTTTAATGTCAAACTCCAAACTCCAAACTCCAAACTCCAAACTCCAAACTCATCACAACAAGTAGGGTTTTTGGTTTCTTTGAAAACTTCGACAGAGATAATAAGGCTGTATTTTGAAGGATTTTTTATCTTATTGATAGAAGAACAGACTTATTTAACTCAATATACCCTAACAATGCACCATTATCAGCGAATCCTGATTGTACTATCCTTCTTATTTGTTGGTATTACTACCTTCTCTTTTTCCCAAAACCATTATTATAACTCCTTGCAATACGGTGGTAGGGGGGCTTTATTGGGAGGAGCAATGCTGGCAGATACTACTGATAAATCAACCATTTACTATAACCCGGCGGCAACGGTACATCTAGGAGGAACCGGTGTGACGATTAGTTCTAACCTATATGGCTATGGTTCCTTACGTATTAAGGATGGTGCCGGCGAAGATATTGATTTACTTTCTTCCAAGGTGAATATTTTTCCCCAGTTGATTGCTGGAGAAATTCCTTTAAGTGCCTCCAAAGATGTTTTTATAGGATATACCCTCCTGACCAAGCACGACAACAATATTGTTTTGAACAGTCGTAATACCTTTGAGGCTTCGGCGGTAGGAGATGGCTTTGATACGACTGCGATTGCTTCTTTTGAGTTTGATGAGGACCTCTTCGAGCAATGGATCGGTTTGGGCGTAGGATTGCGGGTCAATGAACATTGGTCTGTAGGGTTAACGGCTTTTGCCACCTATCGGCAGCATGCCTTTTCGAGTCGCTCTTATGTACGTGTGATAGAGTTTGCTGAACCGACTAATATTGGTACCGCGGATATTTCACAACAAGTAGAAAGTAATACCTTGGGATTTCTGTGGAAGTTTGGCCTACAATGGCATAAGCCTCATTTTAGTATGGGGTTGACATTAACTACACCTAAGTTAAGTGTCGATACTTTTGCTGATAAAGGGGTGATTGATCGGGAGTTTTTTGCGCTTAATTTGGATGAATTGATTGGAGAGGATGATCTTATCTTGAGTGATCGGCAGCAAGGGGTAAAGACAACTCATCGCCGCCCTATGGAACTGGGGCTTGGCGCACAATATGAGTTGCAAAAGACAAAGCTATACCTTTCTATACAACATCACTTCAAACAAAAGGCCTATCAATTATTGGACACGGAACAAACGGATGGAGATATTACGGGCGAGTTGGCGGTAGATCAGTTCGTGGAGGTGAAGGACGCTTCCAGTTCTGTGACCAATGTAAACGTAGGAGTAGAACATCAACTCAACAAATGGGCTTTGCTAGGAAGTTTCCGTACCAACTTTTCTGCTTACGAAGATATTCCTACAGAGGAAGAGAACAACTTATTGGTTACTCCCGGGATCGGTAAGTTCAATACCTATTATCTAACCTTTGGATTAGGCCGATACCGTAAGCAAAGTTCTACCCATTTTGGTATTGAATACGGTAGGTCCTTCAATAAGATTCCTCGTTTTGCAGGGGACTTAACCACTTTGGAAAGTGCTTTGAGTAATATTACGGAAACGGATGTGAGTGTAAACTTTTTTCAGCTCAACTTGATTGTGGGGTATACCCATTATATAGGAAGGGATTAAGAGGGGAAAGCTTTATTTATTTTGAATATTTATTTATCCTACTACTAGTCCGCTTTGTTGAATTGTTGAATCGTTGAATTTCACCTTCGATGAGTTGATTCGAGTTGAACTGTTGTATGAATACATATATATCGATCAACAGTTCAACTCGAATCAACGAATCAACGAGCGAAGCTCAATTCAACGATTCAACAAAGTGGACTAGCAGTAGGACGGATAAACATTCCAACCCAATTAACCGGTCACAATCTCATTAGTAACCTCTAGTAATTGCTGAATTTTATCTTCATCATAAGCATCCGGATGTGCGGTGCCAAAATCTCCTTGGTCGTTGTCAAAATATTGACCGGTAATTCCCTCATATTTTTTAGAGACGGCTAAGTCATAGAGAATATCGCCTCCTTTGTCGGCAGGAGACCAAAAACGTCCAAAGGCTTCTTTTACCATCCTCGTGTTAAGTAGTGAGCCAGGGTTTACGGGAATGACAGTGATGTCTTTTAATGTCTTGGCCAAGTCAAAGCTCCACATGGTTAATGCCAGTTTGCTCTGGGCATAGGTGTCTCCTTGATCTCCTTGGGTTTTACCCTTTAGCATGTCATAGTCTATTGCTCCTTGAGCCGCTGAACTCAGGTTGATGATACGAGGGTTTTTACCTTTTTCTAATAAGGGAAGTAATTCATGCGTTAAAAGTACAGGAGCAAAGTAGTTGACGACAAAGCGAAGGTCTAACCCGGCTTGATTCTGAGTCGTAGGACTTTTATAAACTCCAGCGTTATTGATCAACACATCCAAAGTGTCCAGCTCCTGCTTGATTTGATGAGCCATGCGACGAGTATCTGCTAGATCTGATAGATCACCGAGAAAGCCTTTGATATGGTTGTTGTGGGATAATTGCTTGATTTCTTTGATGGTTTCTTCCAGCTTATTAGCATTTCTCCCATGTAGGTATAGATGGTGGCCATCTTGGGCTAGTTTGGTCGCTGCCAGTTTTCCGATGCCGTCGGTACTTCCGGTGATAAGTATTGTTTTCATGGTATTTTAAGATGTTTCAGGTTAATGTTATTTGCGCTTATCGCTTATCGCTTATCGCTTATCGCTTATCGCTTTGCTTAAATCTTAATCAAAAAAATAAACGATAAACCATAAGCGATAACCGGTAAACGGTATACTATTTATTCTACAACAGTAGCAAAAACATGTTTTCTCTCCAGCATTCTAATGGCTCTCCAAGATAGAAATACACTGAAGAAAATAACACCGGACAACGTTGGTACAAAGTAATGTTCATATAGAGGTGCAAATAAGGCAGGGGATAATGCTGTTGAGAAAACCATCATGGTAGAAACGATACTTTTAACAGTCCCTATAGATTCTTTTCCAAATAACTCAGCCCAAAGTGCTGTACCACTTACACCTCCCATGCTAATACTTGTCCCTACCATTCCCATAAAGAAAATCATGGTATAAGGATGGTCAATCAGTAATAAAGCCAGTACTCCTATAATCATAGGAATTGGTAATAGAGGAAATACTCGTACTGCCGTATAGCGGTCTACCAAAGGTCCACTGATTAAGCTACTACTGATACGCATAATGCCAAAAGCCGTGATGCCTATGGCAAACCAATCAGCGGGTATATCCTTGGCTTCCAATATCAGGTTTTGGTTGATCAATATGCCAGCGGTAATCATAGGGGTGTAGATTGCAAGTGCTGCCAGCATCAGGAAAGGAGGGGTACGCCATAATCTTCTCACTAATGCTTTGTTTTCTGCTCTTTTACCGGTCGTTATACTACTTTCCCCTTTTCTCCCCAGCAACAATACACTGCTGCTGAAACCAACCAATAAGACTACAGCAATAATTCTCCATAAAGTATCCCAACCCATTTGGTTTAATAAGGCAACGACTAATAATGGAAAGAGTAATTCCCCTGTAGACATTCCCATGGAGGCAAAAGAAAGGGCTTTGCCTCTGTCTTTATCGAAATAGCGCCCCATAGCTGTAGCTCCTGTTAATGGCATCAATCCTTGAGCCGATAACCTCAAAAAGGTAATACCCACTCCAAGCCATAACCAATGGGTAGCAAAAGATAGGAAGAGGGCACCAAAGGACAGAAAAAGTCCATTGAGTAAGGAGAACTTTCGAATAGGCATACGATCAATCCAAGGGCCTACTTGCGATAAGGCCATAGCCCCTAAGAAAGTAGCTACGCCATAAATCTTAGCAAAAGTGACATTATCCATAGTAAACTCTGATAGCCACACCGGAATAAACAGGCTCATAAAGAAGGACTGACCTACCGAAGAGTATAGGAAATGCGTAAACCCAAAAGAGGTATCCTTAGGCGATTGTTTGATTAGTTGCCAGTAACTCATAGTTGTAAATTCATTGCTAAGATGTATAGAACCCCAAAGATCTTTATTTGTTTTGGTTTTACTGTAGGGAGCTTGATAGATTTCTTGATTTGATGCAATAATTATGTAAATAGTTGGTAATAAGCTATCTTATTGTAGAGGAGATATAGTGATCTATCAACTGGAAGGAAAGAATGAACAATAACTTTACTCATAACTCATCACTCCTAACTCCTAACTCATAACTCATAACCCATAACTCCAATAACCCAATGAACAACAATAACTATCCCAACGAATCGTATTGGCTAAAACTGAAAAAATACGCTAAAAAAGCAGGACTAAAACTCGTATATGTGTCCTTGGTACTGTACAATTTGCTAAAGGACAGCACTGCTCCTTGGATCGTCAAAGCTTTGGTAGGCTTTGCGATTACCTATTTTGTGATCCCTTTTGATTTATTGCCCGATTTTCTCCTACAATTAGGCTTTGCCGATGATTTAGGAATGATGACCCTTATCTTTGAGTTGATTCGCCCTTATGTACAACAAGGGCATATCGTAGAAGCCATTAAGGTTACCCGAGAACTGTTTGGAGCCGATGTTGATTTAGCTCCGGTACAAGATATGTTTGTTGTGGAAGAACCTGAGCAGGAAGAGGTGGTAGAGAGTATTAATGATTAAATTAAAGTTAAATAAATAACCGACATACTACTAAACAGCTCTGTTGAACCGTTGAATCGCTGAATTAAGCTTCGCTCGTTGATTCGAGTTGAACTGTTGTATGAAGACATATAACTATCAATCAACAGTTCAACTCGAATCAACGAGCGAAGCTCAATTCAACTCAATACGGAGTATTGAAATTCAACGATTCAACAAAGAGATTTGGTAGTGTGACGGATAAATACTCAAGCTTAATTATAATCATTGAAAATTAAAAAAAGGTCTGCTTCACCACACAGGGAAGCAGACCTTTTACTATTCGGGAACAACCCAAATACTAGTATCTATAGTCGTCAGACTTGAAAGGTCCTTCTACTGCTACACCAATGTAGTCTGCTTGCTCTTTTGTCAAGACCTCAAGCGTTACACCGATCTTAGCTAGGTGAAGTTCTGCTACTTTCTCGTCCAAGTGTTTCGGAAGGGTATATACCTTCTTGTCATACTCTTCAGATTTAGTCCAAAGCTCAATTTGTGCCAACGTTTGGTTGGTGAATGAGTTAGACATTACGAAAGATGGGTGACCTGTCGCACAACCAAGGTTTACCAAACGACCTTCAGCCAATACGATTACATCGTTACCATTCACGTTGTACATATCAACCTGAGGTTTGATGTTCACTTTAGAAGCACCGTACTTCTCGTTCAACCAAGCCATATCGATTTCGTTGTCGAAGTGACCGATGTTACAAACGATCGCCTTATCTTTCATTGACTCGAAGTGACGTCCAACGATGATATCTTTGTTACCAGTCGCTGTTACGATGATGTCAGCCTCTTTTACGGCATCGTCCATCTTCTTTACTCCGTAACCGTCCATAGCGGCCTGAAGCGCACAGATTGGATCGATTTCAGTCACCATAACACGAGCGCCAGCACCTCTTAGAGAAGCTGCAGAACCCTTTCCTACGTCACCGTAACCTGCAACAACAGCTACTTTACCGGCCATCATAACGTCTGTAGCACGACGGATACCGTCTACCAAAGACTCTTTACAACCGTATTTATTATCGAACTTAGACTTCGTTACAGAATCATTAATGTTGATAGCAGGAAGAGGTAATTTACCGTTCTTCTCACGCTCGATCAAACGCAATACCCCTGTAGTAGTTTCCTCAGAGATACCTTTGATCTCACCCACCAATTCAGGGTAACGATCCAATACCATGTTGGTAAGGTCTCCACCATCATCCAAGATCATGTTCAAAGGCTTGCCACCTTCGAAAGAATTTAGTGTTTGCTCGATACACCAGTCAAACTCCTCGTCATTCATGCCTTTCCATGCAAATACTGGAATACCAGCAGCAGCAATAGCAGCTGCAGCATGATCCTGAGTAGAGAAAATATTACAAGAAGACCAAGTTACCTCAGCGCCTAGTTCTTTCAACGTTTCGATCAAAACAGCTGTTTGGATCGTCATATGCAGACATCCTGCAATACGAGCACCTTTCAACGGTTGCTGATCTCTGTATTCCTCACGGATAGCCATCAAACCAGGCATTTCCGCTTCCGCCAATTTAATTTCTTTTCTGCCCCAATCTGCCAGAGAGAGGTCTTTTACCTTGTATTTCAAAGTCGTATTTTCCAAAGTAAAATGCGTTTTTAGTGTATTCTGTGTATTAACTCCGCAAAGTTACGGATAAATCGTGGATTCTCCATGCAAAAAGAAGTGGAGTCCCGGATGCTTAACCTTTTGGGTGTGAAAAAGTTTAAACTTTTATAAGGTATAAGGTATAAGGTATAAGGTATAAGGTATAAGGTATAAGGTATAAGGTATAAGGTATAAGGTATAAGGTATAAGGTGTAAGTTCCCTCAATGCTGTCAAGTTAAGGGGGCAAAGTGAAAGTAGATACTGGTCGTAGCGTCCTCGCTACGACCTGAAGCGAGTTTGCAATACCTTTTATACATGCACTATTTGCTTAAATTGACGATATCCCCCGCAAAAGATATTCATAAAGCCATAAGCAAAAAGAGCAAGCATTAAACCCGTAAACAATACAGGTTAATACTTGCTCCAAGAGTTATTCAATAAATTAACTCATCACTCATCACTCCAAACGCTACTCCGTCGGTAGGTTTCTTTCTTCTTCCGTGGCAGCTGAAAGCACGCTGTCTGTATTGGCATAAAGAACCACCAAAAACTCAGCTTCTCCCGTTTGCTCATTGACCTTTTTGATTTTTAAGGCACTTCGGGAAGGAAGTTTCATACTATTACTTCTGACCGCAATAGGATTAACTCCTTCTTGTATTTGCTGATCAAAGTAATGTACCGCTTCCTTTCTGAGTTTATTCTCACAGAGGTTGATGGCAGCGTCCAGACTACTTTCTGTATTTTCTCCTTCTAGAAGATAGGTGGCAAAGATATAGTTGGGGGTGCCGTCTTTGTGTGTGAGCTCTTTTAGGGACATGATATGCTCCAATTGTAAGCTGATAGGCACATCGTCTTCTTCTGCTTTTTCATAGCCCTGATGAATAAGATCCTCAGCGGATACGTAAGTGAAAGAGTCTGTGGTGACGGTTATGGGTAAAGTAGGCTGACTGATAGAAGCCATATTTTCTGTTGCTTCGCCTTCCTCTTTGGGAGGGGAGGTACAACTACTACTGTATAGTAAGGAGAGGATAATAGGGATATACAAGGGTTTTTTCATAGCTGTAGGGATGTATGTAACGTGAACATTGGGTATTTAGAACAATAAAAACTAGATGTAAGATTCCGTAGTTTTTATAAATTAATATACGAATAATCTGAGGGAATGCGGTGGAGGAGCGTCTTAACAAAATTGAATAACCCGCATAGGGCAGGATTCATTGTGCCCCTTCACGCCCCATGATGCATCATAGATAATTGATAAATAAATATTCAATATTAATATAAAAGGCGTAATTTTGTTCAATTAAGAATCATTGATAAAGAGTAACACTATGCGTGAAGATTATTTGAGTGGTGATGATGAGCACCTATCTTCTTCTGATCGGGAGGTAGAAAGAGCCTTGCGTCCACTGTCGTTTGAGGATTTCGCAGGACAGCAAAAGGTATTGGAAAACCTACAGGTTTTTGTGGGAGCTGCGCTGAAGCGAGGAGAACCTTTGGATCATGTCTTGTTACACGGCCCTCCGGGACTGGGGAAGACCACCTTGGCGAATATCATTGCCAATGAACTGAATGCAGACATCAAGATTACGTCAGGACCTGTATTGGAAAAACCTTCCGACCTAGCCGGATTGCTGACAAACCTGGATGAAGGAGATGTACTTTTTATTGATGAGATTCACCGTTTGAATCCGGTGGTAGAGGAGTACTTGTATTCTGCCATGGAGGATTACCGTATTGATATCATGCTGGATACGGGCCCCAATGCCCGTACCATACAGATCAGCTTGAGTCCGTTTACCTTGATAGGGGCAACAACACGTTCAGGATTGTTGACCTCTCCGTTAAGAGCTCGTTTTGGGATCAATGCTCGCTTGGAGTATTATGATGCTGAACTATTGTCTAAGATTGTCAGCCGTTCTTGTGGTATTCTGGATACTCCTATTGATCGTCAGGCCGCATTTGAGATTGCCCGTAGGAGTAGGGGAACCCCTCGTATTGCCAATAACTTACTGAGACGTACCCGTGATTTTGCGGATATCAAAGGAGATGGAACCATACGTATTGATATTGCCCGTATGGCTTTGGATGCTCTGAATGTTGATCACGATGGATTGGATGAGATGGATAACCGTATTCTACAGACCATTATTGAGAAGTTTAAAGGTGGTCCAGTAGGATTAAGTACAATTGCCACAGCGTGTAGTGAAGAAGCAGAGACTATTGAAGAGGTGTATGAGCCATTCTTAATTAAGGAAGGATATATTAAGCGAACCTCTAGAGGAAGGCAAGCTACAGAGGCAGCCTATAAGCACCTTGGTTTGGATTTCGGAGGAGGAGCCGAAGCCGGACAAGGAACTCTTTTTTAGAAAAAGAAAAAGTAAGTAAAAGGTAATAGGTAAAAGGTAAAAAGGAGTTTAAATTTCTCCTTTCTCCTTTCTCCTTTCTCCTTTCTCCTTTCTCCTTTCTCCTTTCTCCTTTCTCCTTTCTCCTTTCTCCTTTCTCCTTTCTCCTTTCTCCTTTCTCCTTTCTCCTTTCTCCTCACAAAGCAGCCTTTTTCCTGCAAGCCCACCTATTAATAATTGAAAATTGATCATTGAAAATTGGTCATTAAATAGCCTCCAATCCCTATAGGTTGTTATGTGATAATTGTTACACTTCATTAAGATCTGTTTACATAAATTCAGAGTGTAATCAATAAGTTATTCATCACAAAACAGGACTACTATGGCACACACCATTATTTTGGGAAGTAATTTTGCCGGAGTAACTGCGGCACTGGAGCTCAGAAGGAAAGTGGGGAAAGAACACAAGATTACAGTAGTTTCCCCTACTGAGGATTTTCTTTATGTACCATCTTTGATCTGGGTACCTTTTGGTAGAAGAAAAGTGAAGGATATTACCTTCAATATTCGCAAGGTGCTGGAAAAGAAAAAGGTGGGCTTTATCAAGGATGCTGCTGTTCGAGTAGATGCTGAAAACAGCCAGGTACATACCGAAAAGCACGGTATACTGGATTATGATTACGTGATTTCTACCACAGGGGTGAAATTGAAGTTTGATATCTTGGAGAACCTGCATCCAGAGGCAGGGATGATAGAGAATATTGTGATTCCTAAGTATGCGGAGAAAGCATATGACAAGTTTAAGGAACTGGTGAAAGATCCCGGTCCTGTTGTCGTAGGAGCTACACAAGGAGCAAGCTGTATGGGGGCGGCCTATGAGTACCTCTTCAATCTGGAGAAAACCCTCAGAAAACACAAGGTAAGGGACAAGGTAGAAATTACCTGGTTGACTCCTGAGCCTTACCTGGGACACTTTGGTATGGATGGTATGACCGGGGCGGAAACGATGCTAAGCTCTTTTATGAAGATGTTTAACATCAACTTTGTAACAGATGCTTCTATAGAGAAGATTGAGAAAGACAAAATCACCTTGAAAAATGGTAAGGTATTACCTTATAAAATGGCTATGCTAATGCCTCCATTCACAGGAGCAGATGCTATGCTCAACTCTCCTGAGCTGATCGATGACAAAGGGTTTGTAGAAACCAACGATGGGTATCAGCATATTAAATACAAAAATGTATTTGCTGCAGGGTTGGCCGTACAGGTAAAGGCTCCTTTTAAATGTGAGTCTACTCCATTCGGTGTTCCTAAAACAGGATACCCAAGTGATGTAACCGGTAAGATTGCCGCACAAAACATCGCGAATATGATTAATGGAAAGGACAAGTTTGTAGAGAAAGGATTTGGTGATATTCCAGCCATGTGCGTGATGGATGCCGGGAATAAGGAGGTCTATATCTTTGCCAATAAGTTCTTTAGACCAAGACAATTTGCCATTATGGTCCCTAATGTATTGAATGATGTAGGCAAAGTATTCTTGGAGAAATATATGATTTACAAGAATAAGAAAGGACTATCTTTCCTTCCTTAACAGCTTTGTTTTGTAGACATGAATCATCCCATATTAACATTTAAGGGATGATTCATGTTTACACCCGTACACCTATTTAATAATCGGTTTGGCAGTGTGATGCTTAAATATTAAAAAAGGTTAGCTAAAAATAGCTAACCTTTTTTAGTAGGTAGACAAACCTTCCTTATCCTCCTTCTTTCCATTAAAAACGTTTATTTAAATAGTTCTATCAACTATTGAATAAATCATAATACCCTTTTTTTGGTGATGCACATCAATATTTACAATTCTAAACATATATACATTTGTTCATATAAAGATATGACAAAGAATTAAAGGTGTTAGCATGAAAAAAAATATAGCCATTGTCATTCTGATCAATGTGCTGGTGGTAGCAGTTTTTCATCTCTTCTGGGAAGATATGGGCGCTTCTAAGGCAGAACAGAAAGTCAGTAAGTTGAAGGAGCAGTTAAAGAAAGAAAAGAAATCTGTGGTAGATCATAGCAAATTTGAGGTACTGCAGCAAGAATTTGACCGTCCAGAGGAGGTGACTAAAGCTTGTATTAGTTGTCATCAGGAGCGCCACAAAGAGGTGATGGAGTCCAACCACTGGAACTGGGAGCGTGAAGAGTATATTGAAGGAAGAGGGGTGACTTACCTGGGAAAGAAAAACCTATTAAATAACTTCTGTATTGGGGCAACTGGAAATGAGCAGGCTTGTGCCAAGTGTCACGTAGGCTATAACTATCAGAAGAATAACAAGTTTTTCGCCAAAGAAGAAAATGTAGATTGTTTGGCTTGTCATAATGGTAGTGACGAGTATGTGAAAAATGGAGGCTGGGGTAAGCCCCATGAAAACGTAAACCTTACGGAGATTGCACAAGGCGTAGGAACTCCTACTCGTGCCAACTGTGGTACTTGTCACTTCTTTAGTGGAGGTGGTAACAACGTGAAGCACGGTGATTTGGAAATGGCACAGCTGGACGGAGACCGCGAACTGGACGTCCATATGGGTCTTGATGGTGGCGATATGAGCTGTACAGAATGTCATACCACAGAGAACCACCAAATGAAAGGTAAAATGTATTCTGTTTCTTCGGAGAATACCAATAGAGCATCTTGTGAAGACTGTCACAGTGGACCGGTGCATAATCAGGCGATGCTGAATACACACACGGAGAAGATTGCTTGTCAAACGTGTCATATTCCGGAATATGCGAAAGAAAATGCCACCAAAATGACCTGGGACTGGTCAACAGCAGGTAAGCTGAAAGACGGTAAGCCATACCATACGGAGGACGCAGACGGAAATCATGATTACCTTTCTATTAAGGGCTCATTTACTTGGGAAAAGAATGTAAAACCGGAGTATGTATTCTTTAACGGTACGGCAGATCATTATGTATTGGGGGATAAGGTAGATACGTTAGCCCCTATTCAGGTGAATACCCTTCATGGTTCTTATGCTGACGGTAAGATTATTCCGGTGAAAGTCCACCGTGCCAAGCAACCATATGATCCAGTACATCAAATTCTAATTCAACCTTACACTTATAATCCCGAGAAAGGATCCGGAGCATTTTGGACAGACTTTGATTGGGTAAAAGCTTCTGAAATTGGACAAGAGAAACTAGGCTTGCCGTTCAGTGGAGAAGTAGCCTTCGCAAATACCGAAATGTACTGGCCATTGAACCATATGATCTCTCCTAAAGAGAAGAGTGTGAGCTGTCAGGAGTGTCATACACGCTCAGCAGATGGTAGACTGGCTAGTCTGGAAGGTTTCTATATGCCGGGAAGAGACAACGACAATGATTTGGATACGATGGGTACATGGCTGATCATCTTGTCCTTGTTGGGAATCAGTGTCCATGCAACCGTGAGGATCATGTTTTACTTTAGAAGACAAAGAGGATGAAAAAGCAAGTATATATCTATAAACGATTTGAAAGATTCTGGCACTGGGCCCAAGCGGCACTGATTACCCTTCTGGCCTTTACAGGGTTTGAGATTCACGGAAGCTTCTCTGTATTGGGGTTTGATAATGCCGTACAGGTACACAATGTGTCGGCGATCTTGCTGATGGTATTGATTGTCTTTGCGATCTTCTGGCATTTCGTTACTGGGGAGTGGAAGCAATACATTCCAACTTACCATAAGTTATTGGAGCAGATCAGGTACTATACTTATGGGATCTTCCATGGAGCACCACACCCGGTCCATAAAACGGTAAGACGTAAGATGAACCCTTTGCAGGTAATCACTTACCTGGGACTGAAACTGGTATTTATTCCGGTCATGGTCTTTTCCGGTATACTATATATGCTTTACCGCTTTATGTATGAAGGTGAAGTGTATACGCTGGAGTGGTTTAGTCTGGATAGTTTGGCTTTCTGGCATACCTTGGGAGCTTACCTGTTGGTGCAGTTTGTGATCATTCACGTTTATATGACGACAACGGGAGTTACACTGACTGAAAATATTAAGGCCATGATCACAGGGTATGAAACCTTGGAGGATGAGCATGAAGTACCTTCTGAGGAGAAAGTTAGCCAAAGCAAAAAACAAACGGTAAACGCTTAATACGCTCTGTTGAGTCGTTGAATGGAGCGAAGCTCCATTACATAGCATCTCGATTCGAGTTGAATTTTTACGGAGATCAACCAACAATTCAACTCGAATTGAGACGTCATGTAATGAAGCGAAGCTCAATTCAACGATTCAACGATTCAACGATTCAACGATAAACGTATACAAGATGAACAAAGAACAAAAATACATGAACCCTTATCTGGCCGGTATTATACTAGGAATGGTGCTGGTTGGGTCAGTATACCTCTCAGGAAGAGGACTAGGAGCCAGTGGTGCCTTGAAGAGTGTGGTGATGCAAACCATGTCGGAGGTAGCTCCTGAGCGTTATAATGAAGTGCCTTATTATGCCAGCTATGCGGCGGCCCATGAAGATGGAGGACCGATGAAAAGCTGGTTGGTGTTTGAGGTGATCGGGGTGGTACTGGGTGCCGCTTTTTCGGGGATCGCTTCTGGAAGGATGAAGCTTAAGTTTGAGAAAGGACCGAATATCACCAAACGTACCCGTGTGATTGCCGCAATTATCGGGGGGATGTTATTCGGTATAGGTTCACAGTTAGGTAGAGGATGTACCAGTGGCTCGGCCTTGAGTGGTATGGCGGTGATGTCTGCCGGTGGTATCCTGACGATGCTCTTTATCTTCGGAGGAGGGTATATGATGGCCTACTTCTTTAGAAGATTATGGCTTTAAATAAATTAAAGAACTATAAACAATAGACTATCATGGTAGCACCTTTAGTACCTGATTTGATCAATAACGATATCAACTTGTTGGTGGCCATTGTCGTAGGTTTTGGCTTTGGATATACTTTGGAACAGGCAGGGTTTTCTTCCACCAAAAAATTGGCAGGGGTATTTTACGGATATGATTTTACCGTACTGAGAGTATTTTTTACCGCCGGTATTACGGCCATGTTGGGCATTACCATTCTAGGGAAACTGGGATGGTTGGATGTCAGCTTGATTTATGTAAACCCAACCTTCCTTTATTCTGCAATGATTGGAGGAGCCGTAATGGGACTAGGCTTTATTATTGGGGGATTTTGTCCCGGCACCAGTATTGTAGGGGCCGTGATTGGCCGTATTGATGCGATGATTTTCGTAGGTGGTGCGATACTGGGAGTATTTGTTTATGGAGAAATGTTCCCTCTGTTAAAGGGAATCTACGCTGCAGAAGCCATGGGCCCATTGACTTCTTTTGAGGTGCTTGGATTGTCCAAGGAAGTGTATGTTGTAATACTTACTCTCGTAGCATTGGGTGCCTTTGTGATGACGTACTATATACAGCAGCGTGTCAATGGGAAGGAAGCGGTAACATTAAAAACCGTCAACAAAAAATACTTGGCATTTGGAGTCGTGATGATTATTCCAGCTCTAGTGATTTTCTTTACACCAGACAAGGAGGAGCGTTTATTTACGGCTGCCCACGATCAAAAGCAATTGGAGCAAAATGATTTTGCTTATTATACGCCGGATAAACTGGCTTATAAAATTATGAAGCAAGACAGTGCGATGAACGTGATTGATGTTCGCTCCAAAGAAGCGTTTGATGCTCAAAACATCCCTACCTCTTTCAATATTCCATTGGAAGAGTTACAGGATAGAAAATACGAGGTGACCTTGTCTAAGCCTTCCAAGATTAATGTGATTTATGCAGATCATCCGGAGCAAGCCAAGAGTGCGGCCTATATTCTTAAGGAACTGAATTATCCTAATGTATACATATTGGATGCTTCTACAGAAGCATTCTACCAAACGATCATGATGCCTTATGAACTGCAAGCTTCTGCTGGTTTACAGGAACAGTTCAACCACCGCTTTAGAAGTAAGGCGAGAGTGGAACTACCGGCCATTGCAGAGAAGTTGAAGCAGAAACCGGTCATTCGTATCGTGAAGAAGAAAAAGATTCAAGGGGGCTGTAGTTAACAGTGTGAGTTTAGTTACACTTGTTTCACCCTTCACCTACTACATTTGTTTCATCATCAAAGAGCAATAAAGCTTCAAGATGTCGATGAACGTTTATTCGTTATAGTTTTGTGATAAGAATGTGGCCAGGGCAACTTGCTGGAAGTTGCCCAGCCTTCACTTCAAAATAAGCGTTTGTCATTTCATTAGGAGAAAATAGATTTATTGATAAACCAAATAAAATAAACCATGGATTTTCTAAGTAGACTATTCGGAGCAGCACCACAAGTGGATTATTCAGAACTTTTAGCGAAAGGCGCTAAGATTATCGACGTTCGTTCACCAATGGAATTCCAACATGGACATGCGCCAAAATCTATTAATATTCCATTGCAGGAAGTGGCTTCCAAGGTGAATCAAATCAAGAAATATAATAAGCCAATTATTTTGGTATGTCAGTCTGGTAACCGTGCCGGACAGGCTATGAGTATCCTGCAACGTTCAGGAATCGAAGAAGTTTATAATGCCGGAAACTGGGGTAACATGGCATAATTGATCACGTAGATAATACGAGAACGAAAAATTAAATGTGTTGATTGACGGATGAAATTGTAGCACGATTCATGACATCCAATGATACTATGTATAAACCATACATACATAATGCTTTAAAGGTGAAAAAGCCATCCTGTTTCAGGGTGGCTTTTTTTAGTATCACTCATAGTTAAAGTAACAAATGAACATATTTTCATTTGTGTGATCAAAGTCACTACTTTATCAAAAAGTAAGTGTTTTATTTACACTGTAATCAGAATACTACGACGAGCACTAAAAAACTTAATTAACATGAAACGAATATTAGTCCCTGTAGATTTTTCTCCCTTAGCACACGATGCTTATAGTTTTGCTACTAAAATTGCCAAGGCATTTGACTCTACAATTGTTTTATTACGCGTAACAGAAGTATCTGCGGATGTTCTTCTGAATGATGAAGGAGATTTAGCTTCCAACAATGAAGTCGATGTAGATAAAATCCGTGAGCAGAGAGCTGATAATCTTAAAAGACTGGAAGATTGGAAAGGGGAGAGTGAGGTAAAGGTAGAGTCTGTATCTATTTATGGACATAGCTGTTCTAAATCTATCCTGCAGGTAATCAAACAGCAAGGGGCTGATTTGGTGATTATGGGTACAGAAGGAAACTCTGGTATTAAGGAGATTTTCACGAACTCTCTAACAGAATATATCTCAATTAAGTCAGAAGTACCGGTATTGTCTCTGAAATGTAATCGTGATGCTTTAGCGATTTCTGAGATTGTGGTGGTGAATGATTTGAAGCAGTTGGATCAACCATTGCCTTACATTAAAGTAATGCAAGAAGTACTAGGAGCAAAAGTGAACTTACTGAAGATCGAACGTCCAAGCAGTACAATGACCACAGAGGAGGTACATCAAAGGGCCAAGCATTTGATGGAGCATAACGAAATAGAGCATTTTGCGGTACATATGGTTTCTGCTTATGGAGTAGAAGAAGGTGTAAGAAAATATATTGAGTCTAATCCGGAAACGGCCATTGTTGCGATTGCAACGAAATCAAGAGAAGGATTAGCCGTATTGATTGATGGCTGTCCAAGCCGTGATTTAGTGAATCATTTAGAAATGCCTGTTTATATTTTTCAGGATATTCATAAATAAGATGAAAGCCTGTTAAAAATGGTTGTTGTTTTGCAAATAGTATTGAAATGACTTAGAGCTTGTTTCAAGCAAGTTCTTAATGGATGAGTCATCCCATATTAACATTTAAGGGGTGGCTCATATTTTTTCTTTAAAAAGTGCCTTTATATATCTAAAAATGGCCTTGAAGAATTGCCGTTAAAATTTTTAATCGTAAAAGCGTTAAGAAAATTCCATTGTTTGAGCGCAGCGAGTTGAATACGCCATGTAATGGTTTTAGCTTTTGCGATTAGAAATTAGGTAAATTCTTCAAAGCCTTGATTTTTTTGCTTCGTTTTTCATCCGGGCCACGATGGCAAGGAAAAAATGAAGAAGCTCATAAAGGGCTTTTGAGATAGCTGTAAAGTGATGAATTCTCAGAAAGCTAAGCCATTTGTTAATATGGGATGATTCATGTTTTTTCGTATAATTTTGTAGAGAAGATGTCTTATCAATCCCTCAACCATTTATGAAAAAAAGAGTATTACTCCCAGATATCCGTATTCTTCATGGCTTAAGTAAAGGAGAAGACCGTATTTTAAGTAGACTGTATAGAGATTATTATACTCCTGCTTATTATATGTTGTTTCATCATGATTGGGAAGATGCAGCGATTGAAGCCCTTTGGCAAAAAGTAGTGACGGATATGGCTCAGAAACTTCGGAGAGAGAAATGGGAGCTCCCAAGCAATATAACGTTGTCATCTTATCTTTATTCCTGTATGTTTTGGCAGTCTGGGGTTACTCCCAAAGAGGGATTTGTCCATTATGAGGAGATTTGTGACATCCAGAAAAGCGAGACAGATTTTAATTCATTTGATACCGAAGTACAGGATTTCTTTGAAAGATTGCCGGAAGAGGAACTGGAATTATTGGAACAGGTATATGGTCAGCAACTGGATATTCCAGCTTTGGCTAAAAGAAAGGGGTGGACGGTAGTACAGATAAAAGAGTCACTAGAGCACCTAAAAGAGCAAATACAAGAAGCTTTTGGAGAGAAAAAGGATCAGGCTTTAAGCGTGTTTCTACGATGGAGAGAGAGGCAGACTATTCTGAGACGCTTACTGATCTTTACTTTGCAAGTGGGAGATGAGCCCGAAAGACAGACAGCTATCGAGAGAGTTGCACCCGATACCCCCATACGTATTCATAAGAAAATAACTTTTTGGGAGAGACTGAAGCGTTATTTTTTAGGAGAAAAAAAGTAATTTTTCATAGAATATTACATAGTCTTTAGGGAGTGCAATTTCAGGAGGGAAAAGTCATATTAATGATTCTTAAAGAGTTCCACTCTAGGGTACATACCAGTATATTAGGGGTAACCTAATTTATTCCCATTACATTATATTAATCGTTTACCTGAATTCCCAAATCAAAAACTATGAAGAACGGAACACTTTTAGCATTTCTTGCAGGAACAGCCATAGGGGCAGTAGCTGGACTTTTACTGGCTCCGGATTCGGGCACAGAAACCCAACGAAAATTAACTAATGACATCAAAAGACTACAAGGAGAACTGGATCACCAGATTGTTAGTGGAAGAGATAAAATAGAGAATTATAAATCCATGATTAAGCAAAAGCAGGATGAGTTGAGCGGTAAATTTAGCTCTAAGACTGCTACAGGTCCGAGTACAGGACATGGTCCTATCACAGGACAAGGGCCTATTACAAGTTCTAGAGATGATGCTTAAAAATGATAATTGATGAGTAAGCTTGAGGGAAACCTCAGGCTTTTTTTATGTCTCATATTTTTATAAATCAAAGACAAAATTATATAATTGCAGTACGAACGGTTTGATATACCTTTGTTTTATGAAAGCAGTTGTATCCATATTGTTAGCCATGAGCGTATTGCTCGGAAACCTCGGGTTTTCTGTTGCTACCCATTTTTGTGGGGAAGTAGCAGTAGAGTCGGAGGTGGCTTTGGGTGTCCACCATCTTGGATGTGGAATGCAAAATATGGAGGCTAACTGTGAAGAAGGTACAGATGGTAAAGAAAGTATTACCAGAGCAGATTGCTGTTCAGATCTTGTAAAGCAATTGCAATTGGAGGACAGTGTAAAAGTAGGGAATGACCTGAAATGGGTTTTGTCTCCCGCTATTATTGTCGCTACAATCCATCATTTTTTTCAGGCAATTTTTTCATTGCCTACTACGGAACAGACTTTTAATGAATATGTTCCTCCACTCTTGAGGTACGTCGCCTATGTACTTCATCAATCTTTCCTATTATAGTTTGAGGTGTTGGGTGCCAGTTGTTGGTGACTAGCCACTAGTGATCAGGAGATTCATTAAATCTGGTCAAAGAGTTCAGGTTTTATCGGCTACTGCAGGATGAAGAAGAGTACGAATTATCACAGATAAAATCGCTCTTTGACCCGAGATGACCACTCCCCCTCCCCAACAACAATCAATTCTAAGAGCGATTTTACCGATAGTCAGCAACGTCAGGTTTTGATTGTTGTAGAAAGATAAAACCTGAACTCTTAGAATAGTATACGTTTATAAACTCAACGGCACAAAGTGCCACTCAACAGTGCGAAGCACTACTCAATAAGCAGCGCAAGCTGCCTCAACAATATGCTAGGTAAATTAATTAGATTTTTTCTGGAAAATCGTTTGGCAACGGTCTTGCTGTTGCTGGGTTTTATCGGATGGGGAATCATCACAGCACCTTTTGGGTGGAAGGTGGATGGGCTGCCCTCTGATCCAGTGCCCGTAGATGCCATTCCGGATATAGGAGAAAACCAGCAAATCGTTTTTACTCCATGGGCAGGGCGTTCTCCTCAGGATATAGAGGATCAAATCTCTTATCCATTGACCACTTACCTTTTGGGAATTCCCGGCGTGAAGTCTATCCGTAGTTCTTCCATTTTCGGTTTTTCCAGTATCTATATCATTTTTGAGGAAGAGATTGCTTTTTATTGGTCTCGTTCCCGTATTCTGGAAAAGCTAAATTCGTTGCCTTCGGGCTTATTGCCGGAAGGGGTACAGCCCGCTTTAGGCCCTGATGCGACTGCTTTGGGACAAGTATTTTGGTATACGTTGGAAGGAAGGGATAAGGATGGAAACCCAACGGGTGGATGGGATTTACATGAGATTCGTACGGTACAGGATTTTTATGTGAAGTATGGATTGAATGCGACCGATGGGGTATCAGAAGTCGCTTCTATTGGTGGTTTTGTACAGGAGTATCAGGTGGATGTTAATCCAGATGCCTTAAAAACTTATGGGATTCCATTGCATCAGGTGATGCAGGCGGTAAAGAAATCCAATCGTGATGTAGGGGCTAAAACCATAGAGATTAATCAGGCAGAATACCTGGTCAGAGGTTTGGGGTATATCAAGAGTGTGGAAGACTTGGAGAAAGCCGTGGTAGCTGTGACCGACAACGTTCCGATCCGAATTAAGGATATAGCCAAAGTAACCTTGGGGCCTTCTACCCGAAGAGGTTTATTGGATAAGGATGGGGCAGAGGTCGTTGGAGGCGTAGTGGTTGCCCGTTATGGTGCAAATCCCTTACAGGTGATCAATAACCTTAAAGATAGAATCAAGGAAATTGCTCCTGGGCTTCCACGCAAGACATTAGCTAATGGGGTAGAGAGTCAGTTGACGATTGTGCCTTTTTATGATCGTTCTACGTTGATCTATGAAACGTTGGGTACGTTGGAAGAGGCATTATCACTGGAAATCCTGATATCCGTATTGGTTGTGATCGTCTTAGTCTATAATCTGAGAGCTTCTTTGTTGATCTCAGCCTTATTGCCCATTGCTGTATTAATGGTTTTTATTGGGATGCGCTACTTTGGGGTAGATGCCAATATCGTAGCCTTATCAGGGATTGCAATTGCGATAGGTACCATGGTAGACTTAGGGATCGTCCTTTCTGAAAACATCATCAAGCATCTGGAAGAAGCTCCGGAAGGACAACCCTTGCAGGAAACGATTTACAAGGGCGCTTCAGAAGTGGCTTCTGCGATTTTGACGGCTGTCTCTACGACGATTGTGAGTTTTGTGCCGGTATTTACGATGGAAGCAGCAGAAGGAAAGCTGTTTGGCCCTTTGGCTTATACGAAAACATTTGCATTGATCGCTGCCTTATTGGTTTCTCTTTTAATCCTGCCTACGCTTGCTTACTGGTTTTTTGGATTTCAGGTAAAGCGCAAAGAGCAAAAAGGGATGATGCATGGGGTACTACTGATTGCAGGTTTGGTATTCCTGTTTATGGGATACGCCTGGGCAGGTTGGATGTTACTGATCTATACAGGAGTATTACTATTAAAGTTATGGATTGAGAAAAGAGGGGTTACTTTTGAAGGTTGGAGAAAGCGTTTGTTCCATCATTTGGAGCTGATTGTGGTAGTGATAGGCGTAACAATCTTATTAGCAGAGTACTGGCTTCCGTTGGGACCTTCTTATAGTTTATGGTGGAATACGGTTTTTGTGGTGTTACTCGTAGGAAGTATCCTGGTACTGTTTTCTGTATTGGAATACTATTACAAAGATATCCTGCTTTGGTGCTTGAATAATAAACTGAAATTCTTATCGATTCCGGCCATATTGATGGTGCTAGCTCTTTTCATTTGGTTGGGGTTCAACACTATTTTTGGATTTGTAGCCAACGGATTTGATCAAGTAGGATGGAATATTCGTACCTCAAAAGGATGGGCCTTTATGGCGCATGAGTTTCCGGGTATAGGAGAGGAATTTATGCCTTCTCTGGATGAAGGAAGTTTCCTATTAATGCCTACTTCTATGCCACATTCTGGTGTAGATTATAACAGAACAGTTTTAGGGCAATTGGATATGCTCCTGACGAATATTCCAGAAGTGGATCTAACCGTGGGGAAAATGGGACGAGTAGCGTCTGCTTTGGACCCTGCTCCTATTTCCATGTATGAGAATGTGATCAACTATAAGCCTGAATATGCATTGGACTCTATGGGACATCGTGTGCGATTCAAGGTAGATGAAGAGGGGAAGTTTGTCACCCGCAATGGAAAGGTATATGATAATGCAGAAGCATTGGAGAAAGGAATTACTGCTAAGGTTTTACAGCCGGATGAAGAGGGACGTTATTTCAGAAACTGGCGTAAACATATTCATTCTTCGGATGATATCTGGAATGAAATATTGAAGGTAACTAAAATTCCAGGAGTTACTTCAGCACCTAAGTTACAACCTATAGAAACACGTTTGGTGATGCTACAGACAGGAATGAGAGCTCCCATGGGGATTAAGGTATACGGACCAGACCTTCAGACGATCGAGGACTTTGGCCGAAAGCTGGAAGATGTTCTGAAAACAGTGCCTTCGGTAAAGGCAGAGGCGGTGTTTGCAGACCGTATTGTAGGGAAGCCTTATTTGCACCTGGAGATCAATCGTGATGCCATTGCCCGTTATGGGTTGCACGTAGAAGATGTACAGCAAACGATAGAGACAGCGATCGGAGGAATGAAGATTACGTCAACAGTAGAGGGGCGTGAGCGTTTCCCGGTAAGAGTGCGTTACCCAAGGGAACTAAGGGATGGTCCAGAATCCGTAGGAAATATATTGGTACCTACGCCTACAGGAACGCAGATTCCTTTAAGTCAACTGGTGAATATTCAATATATCAGAGGGCCTCAGGCGATCAAGAGTGAGGACACTTTTTTGGTAGGTTATGTCTTGTTTGATAAGCGGGAAGGGCAAGCGGAGGTGGATGTCGTGAATGCGGCTCGTGATGCGATACAAACGCAGATTGATCAGGGTAATTTGATTGTACCGAGAGGAGTCAACTATAAGTTTTCCGGTAGTTATGAAAATCAGGTGAGAGCAGAGAAGCGATTGTCCATGATTATCCCATTGGTACTAATGATTGTCTTTCTGATTCTCTACTTTCAGTTTAAGTCGGTGACGACCTCCTTGATGGTCTTTACAGGAATAGCTATGGCGTTTTCTGGTGGCTTTATTATGCTTTGGCTTTATGGTGAAGCATGGTTTGGTAACTTCTCCTTATTCGGAACGAATATGAGGGATTTATTCCAGATGGGAACCATAAACTTGAGTGTAGCGGTATGGGTAGGTTTTATAGCCCTGTTCGGTATTGCTACGGATGACGGCGTACTAATGGCGACCTATTTGGACCAAAGTTTTGCTAAGAACAAAACGACTTCTCTGGAGGAAATCAGGGCTGCAGTGGTAGAGGCAGGACAACGTCGTATCAAACCAGCGGTAATGACTTCGGCTACAACGATTATTGCTTTGTTGCCGATCCTGACCTCCACAGGAAGAGGAAGTGATATCATGGTACCCATGGCGATTCCTTCTTTTGGAGGTATGCTGGTAGCAGCCATTACGTATTTTATTGTACCGACACTTTATTGCTGGAGGGAAGAACGGTCTTTAAGGAAGACGTAGGGCCATGCCACTGGCATGGCCGAAATGGTGATCAACACCACATCGTCTTCAGGTAATAAAACATCAACAGACAACATGTATCGATATAAATTAATCATAACAACCTTGCTTGGGCTTTTAGGACTTGCTGGAATGCCAATAGGCCATACACAGTCTCTGGAGGATTATTACCGTATTGCGGCAGAAAGTAATCCAGGGTTACAGGCTCGTTATAAGGCATTTGAAGCTTCCTTGCAGAAGGCTGCACAAGCAAAAGCATTGCCGGACCCTATGCTTTCGATGGGGGTTTTTCTTGCTCCGGTGGAGACAAGGGTAGGACCTCAGCAAGCGAAATTTTCCTTGACACAACAGTTTCCTTGGTTTGGAACATTGTCGGCACAAAATGAGGTGGCTGCTGCATTGGCAGAAGTGAAATATCAGGAATTTTTGGATGCTCGTAATCAGTTATATTATCAAGTAGCGCTGGCTTATTATCCTTTCTATGAATGGAAAGAGTGGAAAATGCTGGAGGATGAAAATATTATTTTGTTAGAGTCCTTTAAGGCATTGGCGACTACAAAATTCAGAAATGGAAAAGGTACAATGGTGGATGTACTTCGGGTAGATATTATGCTAAAAGAAGCACAGACGAATTTGGACATTCTGAATAAAAAAGAAAATGCTTTGAGAAGCTGTTTCAATGCGATCTTGAATCGTTCATGGGAAGAGGAGGTCGTGGTAAAAGATACGTTGGAAGCGACCTTATTAATAGATTATTCAAAAGATTCCCTTCTGGAAGGAAACCCTGTATTAGATATAATTAATGCAAAAGTTAAAGCCTCCGAGGCAGGTATTCAGGTAGCACAGAAACAGGCTTTGCCGAAATTTGGAGTAGGATTGGACTATGTAATGGTGGGTAAGCGGGATGATATGGACCTTCCGGATAATGGAAAGGATGTATGGATGCCGATGGTGTCCGTATCTATTCCTTTTTTCAGTAAGAAATACCAGGCACAACAAGAGGAGGCAAAATTACTGACGGAGAGTTATCGACTACAAAAGGAGGAGGTGAAGAACCAGCTTTTTGGCAACTATCATCGACTATATTTCCAGTTGGAGCAGCAACAGGATTTATTAGTACTGTATGAGCAGCAAATTCAGGAATCAGAGCAAATACTCAACTTACTCTTTACGGCATATAGCAATTCAGGGAAAGATTTTGAGGAAGTATTAAGAGTACAGCAACAGCTATTGCTCCTTCAGAAAAAGCAGGTATCAACGCTGGTAGAGTGGAATGTACTGAAAGCACAGTTGGAGTTTATCATTCTTGGAGGGAGTTAGTAGTGATTCGTGATTAGTGTCTAGTGATTAGTTTTTTAGTGGGATATTAGCTGATAAAACGACCAATCACCAATCACCAATCACCAACTACTAATACACCAACCACTAATTACTAAAAAATGAAAAAGATACAAACGATCACGGTAACAGCAGTAGTGACACTGTCCTTAGGTATACTACTAGGTTGGGTGATTTTCGGAATACAAGAGACTCCAAGAGAGACTCCTCATATAGAGAAATACTCGACTGAAACAATGTGGACTTGTTCTATGCATCCTCAAATTCGTCAACCGGAGGAAGGGGACTGCCCCATTTGCGGAATGGATTTAATCCCTTTGAAAGATGAAATAGACAAAGGAGACCCCTTGGCTGTAAAAATGTCTCCAACAGCGATGAAACTAGCCAATATTCAAACCGATTTGGTGGGGAGAATGCATCCAGTAAAAGAGGTTAACCTCCATGGTAAGGTACAAGTAGATGAACGAAGAGTGTATTCTCAAACCTCGCATATCAAAGGTAGGATTGAGAAACTGATGATTAATTTTACGGGAGAGTATGTTAAGAAATACCAACCCATTGCTCAAATTTACTCTCCGGAGTTGATTACGGCTCAGCAAGAGTTATTTGAAGCACGGAAAATAATGGATACCCAGCCAATGTTGTTTAATGCAGCAAAAGAGAAGCTTAAAAATTGGAAATTGACGGAAGCTCAGATAGAGCGTATCTTGCAGAAGGGAACCCCTGATGAGTCTTTTCCAGTGTTGTCAGATCATGCTGGGTACGTAACTGCCAAAATGGTCAACTCAGGTGACCATGTTATGGAGGGAGCAGTTTTATTTCAGGTTGCAGACTTGTCTAAGGTGTGGGTATTACTGGATATCTATGAGTCAGATTTACCTTGGGTTAACAAGGGTGATAAAGTACAGATCCGGGTATCCTCTTTGCCAGGGAAACTGTTTGAAGGTGTGATTGACTATATCGACCCGGTTATCAATCCCCAAACACGGGTGGCTAAGGCAAGGTTGGTGATCAACAATCCAACGCTGCAGTTGAAACCTGAGATGTTTGTTTCAGCAGTGGTAGAGGCGACGCTAAAGCAGACTAAAGACGCTTTGGTGATTCCCAAAAGCGCAGTTATGTGGACTGGAGAACGTTCCGTGGTTTATGTAAAAACGGAGGAAAAGCAGGGGGTATACTTTAGGATGAGAGAGATAGAGCTAGGTACTGCCTTAGGAGATAGTTATATCTTAAAGGACGGGTTAAGCGAAGGAGAAGAGATAGCGACTCATGGTACGTTTAGCATTGATGCTGCAGCTCAGCTGGCGGGGAAACCGAGTATGATGTCTGGGGAGAAAAATACATTGGACAATATCAAAGTCATTGCGATTACCTCTAAGGCAAAGGCAACCTTCAAACCTCTGTATACAGCTTATTTTGAGTTGAAGGAGCAGCTTGCAGCAGATGATTTTCTGAAAGCCAAAATGGCAGGGTTATCCTTAAAAGAGGCATTAAATAAAGTAAATACTAATGCATTGGACCTAAAAGCCCAAAAAGTATGGGGGAAGATCAAACAAGATATGGAGAAGCCTTTGCAGTATGTGTCAGATCATGAGAATATCGAAAGTCTAAGAAAGGACTTTGAGGTAATCTCTGAAGTAATGTTGCAGTTGACCGTGACATTTCAGCCCTTGGATCATACGATTTATCAACAATACTGCCCTATGGCTTTTGATAATAAAGGAGCTATATGGTTGAGTTTGGAAGAAGAAGTGAAGAATCCTTATTTCGGCGAAATGATGCTTCGCTGTGGAGAAGTACAGCACGTGATCAAAAGATAAGAATGAAAAACTGTTGCCAAACCAAGGAGCCTTCAAGGTTTCAAAAATGGAAAAGTAAAATTATATGGATAGGTACGGGGCTATTTATTGTCGCAGCCCTTATTCATGCTTTAATCAGTTGATAATAAACAAATCAAACAAAAAATGAAAAAGAGAACAATCGCAGTAGCACTAGTAATGGGTGCAGCATTCCAGTTGGTATCATGTGGAAATACTGAAAATGCAAAACAAGAAGAAGCTAAGCAGGAAATGCATGCATCTCACGCAGGACATGACCATGAGGCCATGGAGGAAGTAAAAGAAGAGGAGGCAATTATGCTACAAGATGCACAAGGAGCAATCAACGCTTACCTTGAAGTAAAAGATGCATTGGTTGCAACGGATGCTGCTAAGGCGAGTGCAGCGGCAGCTAAGCTGGTAACAGCATTGGGGGAAGCTGAAGAAGGAAGTGAGGTAGCGATGATTATCGCCGATGCACAATTTATTGTGGATACAAAAGATACAGAACTTCAGAGAGAACATTTCAAAACATTATCTGAGTATATCTATTTAGTAGCAAAGTCCACGGAGAAAGAAACAGCATTGTATAAGCAGTATTGTCCAATGGCATTCAATGACACGGGAGCTTACTGGTTGAGCGCATCCAAGGAGGTGAGAAATCCTTACTTTGGAGATAAGATGTTGAAGTGTGGAATGGTGAAGGAAGAACTGTAAAACAGTGAGCAGTGAACAGTGCGCAGTGAATGAATGACACATTTTACTGTTCATTGTTCACTGCGCACTTAAAAACTGATTACTGTACTTGTAGTACTTCTTGGATTGCCTGCTCCAAGGTATTCATAGGCAATGCACCTTGTGCCATTTGTGGCTGCCCATCCTGTGGAATAAACAAGATAGATGGAATACTACGGATACCGAACATGGCAGACAACTCTTCTTCCACTTCTGTATCCACTTTATAAATATCTATTTTCCCTTCATATTTCTGAGATAGCTCCTCTAGTACAGGAGTTAGCATTTTACAAGGTCCACACCAGTCTGCAAAGAAATCGATGATTGCAGGCTTATCTCCCAAGAATTTCCATTCTTTATTGTTTTCGAAGTCGTGAACGTTGGCTTTGAAATCGGCTAATGTCAAATTTTTCATAATCTATATTTTCTTATTAGATGATCGTTCTATTCTGAGGCAAATATGCCATTTTAAAGTTACAAATATATAAACGTATGAACATATATAAATGTTTCATTGAGGGGTACTTTTAGCCTTATTAACATATACTTTTCATGGGTTGAGTCTATCTTTTTAGTAATGAGTCATTTGTGTGTTGTTGTCTATTGGGTAGCTATTCTGTATTTGAATAAATAACGTTATAAAAAGAGTGAAAATTAATGGATTTATGAGTTTTGAGTAGTTTGGTCGGAGATTCCGACACTTTAAAAGTGTAAAAATCCTTCTATTATTGTAGTAATTGACACCATGCGAACGAATAAACATACTTGTTAGCGGAAACAATGAATATTTTAATTATTACTTGTTGGGGAGGAATGGCCGGGTCTACTAATTCCATTTCATATCTTAGTAGAGGATTAGCTGAAAGAGGGCATAATGTATACGTAGGGTGTCCGGAAGGCTCCTTACTCTATAACTTGCTGGAAGATTCTAAGGCTATTCTTGTTCCTATGAAATTCAAAGGAAAGTTGGATTTGGATAATATGCGCCATATCAGAGATTTGGTTAAGGAACATAATATTCAACTGATCAATGCGCAGGCAAGTTATGACCGGTATACGGTAGGTTTTGCGAAATGGCTTTATAACCTACCCGTAAAAATTATTCATACCCGCAGACAGAAACCGGAGAGTATTGGTGGTTTCTTGCAGAATTGGTTTTATACCAAATCGCCGGATAAAATTGTAGCGGTTGGGCATGAGATCAAGAAACAGCTGGTTCAGAAAGGCCTTCCTGAATCTCATATTGAGGTGATTTATAATGGAACACCAGCCGAGAAATATGAACTGAAAAACCCTGAAATTAGCCAAGAGTTACGCAAACGCTATGATATACATAAGGATGAAGTGGTTATAGGGGTAGTGTCTCGTAAGAAACAGCAAAGTCACTTACTTAGCGCCCTTCAGTATATTGAGCAACCATTGACGGTACTATTGGCCGGAGTGGAGGAGTTTCCGGAGTATAAAGCGATCACCGACAAGTATGAAGTACCTCATCATATTATTTATGCCGGAAAAGTGGATGCTAAGGAAATCCTTTATTTCTATGATTTATTCACGATTAAGGTACTGGCTTCTAATATGGAAGGATTGTCTCAGTCCCTATTGGAGGCAATGGCCTTAGGTGTACCCGTGATTGGCACAAGAGCAGCTGGAAATATTGACTTGATAGAGGAAGGAGTGAATGGATTGTTCTTCGAGGAAGGAGATGCCGTGCAATTGGCAAAACAAATAGAGCGCTTATTAAAAGACAAAGAACTACAGGATCGATTGATTGCCAATGGAAGGAAAACAGCTTTCGAAGACTTTTCCATAGAGAAGGTCATTGACAACTACGAGCGCTTCTTTAGAGAACAGATAGAAGGGTAGCTTCTTGTTCATATTGTTTAATTGTAGTCACTGCGTAACTACGTTCATGATGTTTAGTTGTTTAAAATATAGGTAACAACTAAACATCATGAACGAGCGAAGCTCAATTAAACAATATGAACAAAAACCTATTTTATCTTCTCAATCATTTGGTCTTTTTCATCTAAAATCACCCGATTAATCATTAAGATACTCAGAAAAAGATTCAGAGAGCACCCCACAAAAATTGCCAACATAATCATAATCTGATACTTGATCGCTGTAGCGGGAGAACTTCCCCCTAGAATTTGACCAGTCATCATGCCGGGTAAGGAGATTAACCCCATCACAGACATACTTGCAATCATAGGATTTAGGGCGCGAATAATAGCCTCTTGGATAAAAGGCTTGAGGGCGGTTTCTCGTTTATTTGTATTGATCAATAAGAAGTAATAAAGGTCAGATTTTTCTTGTAACCCTTTGATGTAGGTAGTGAGCCCTACAATATTATGATTGAGAGCATTTCCCAAGATCATACCCGTGATAGGGATGAAATAACGGGCATCAAATATATACTCTAACTGTATAATTAATCCAAGATAAAAAGCATCGACTATAAATACAGACGTCAGCCCTGCGATTGCTAAGGGGATTAGAAAGATTTTCCAGTTGAGTGCGACTCTTCTGATAGTCGTCAATACACCGACCAATATCATAATTCCTACCCATAGTGTGTTAATCCAGGGATTATTTAAGGTGAAAATCCATTCCAGGTAAAGCGCAACCAAGCCTAATTGTATGCCCATTCGGACAGCACTGATGAGTACATTTTTGGTTAGCCGAATGTCAAACTTCCAGAAGAAAACAAAAGGGATGATTAGAATGCTGAAGCTAAAAAACAGCTCCATCCATCCAATGTCAATAATTGAACTCATAAATCATTAGACTTTATCACGGTTAATTTTGTATAAGCAAAAAACTTTGAACTCTTAAGAGCTTGTTTGGAACCACATCTTTTGGAATAAAATTCCTCTAATTTTGACTGAGAAAGTCCTGATTATCCCCAAATAGAACCACTATTAGGCTCAAATCAGAACTTTCTCAGTCAATTTATAGAAGTTTTATTCTCAAAATCTGGATTCCAAACAAGCTCTAAAATAGGTCAGTGGTACGCTATAGCTTTTATAATTTTCAATGATCAATGATTTGTTTTAATTAAAAATTGATAATTAAAAATGGCTTTGTTGCAACGATATGAAAAAGGCATGAAAAAGTGGTAAGTTTAAGTGCGAACCAAA
>NZ_BAABJX010000029.1:0-143190 GCF_039543525.1 Algivirga pacifica | reverse complement strand
ACTTCCGTGCAACAACGTTTTCAGAGGCATGGAAAAGCCAATCAGTTAATTCATGACACTACCCGGCAGTGAGGCTGTCGGTGGAGCAGTCAACTTTATTACTTATAGAGCACCAGCAGATTTTTCAGGAAAAGTATCGGTACAAGGCGATAGCTATGGGTATCAAAGAATTGATGCTCGTGTAGGTACGACTATCAATGATCGTTTGGGAATCAATGTTGGAGGGTATGTAGCTCGTAGACAAGACGGTTTTCTGGACCACAGTGATTTTCACAAAGGGATCTTTACCTTGGCACTGGACTATAAGCTAGGAGATAATACCACCTTGGAAAGTAATACCACTTACATGAAGTACCAATCGGATATGGGCTCATCGGTGGATAGTGCAGACTTCGCAGATCGTGTTTTTGAAAGCCAGCATACCTTTACAGAGCGTACACTAGAGACTTTCCGTACCAAAGTACAGTTAGCACATCAGTGGAATGAGCAGCAGGCAACAACGGCGACGGTTTATTTCCGTCACAACATCATGGGACAGATTCCAAGTTACCGTATCCGCAATAACTGGACGAATCCAGCAGTGGCTACAGGAGAAATCAATGAGGCACGTTTCCAGGGGTACGGAGCAGTATTACAGCACAAGCAAACCTATGAGACAGCCGCAGGAAAAGTGAATATCCGTACCGGATTGAGTATGGATTATAGTCCAACAAGCAACTGGGCCAAGTTTATCGAAGTAGAGCGAAACGAGGCAGGTAAATATGTGGGCTATACGGCTACAGATTCTTTGTTGACACAATACGATGTGTTGCTAAGAAATACGGGTGCTTATGCACAAATGGAATGGAAACCCGTAGAGAAGCTACAGTTAGTAGCGGCCCTGAGATATGATCACTTCCACTATGATTACAATAACCATTTGGGAGAACAAGCATTTTCGGGTGCTCCAGATGCGATCAATACCTTTCAGGCGTGGACACCCAAACTGGGACTGACGTACTCCTTCTCGGAGCGCATAGGTGCATATGCTAACTATAGTCGTGGCATGGTTCCTCCTCAGGTCTCTGAGCTTTACAGAGGGGTGCAGGTACCTGTATTGGTTCCTTCATTGTATGATAACTACGAAGCAGGAGGTTGGTTTAGCCTGCCACAGCAGTTGGGCTTTGTTGACTTGAGTGTCTACCAGTTGAATGGATTCAATGAAATTATCTCTGTATTGCAGGAAGATGGTTCTTTCCAGAATGAGAATGTAGGTAGTACTGAGCACAAAGGGATTGAGTATACGATTAAGTTATTCCCAATCGAATCATTAGGTATCCGTTTTGGCGGTACGCATTCCGTACATCGTTTCTTTGATTTTAATAATGGTGTATCTGATTTGTCAGACAATGAAATGAGCGCAGCTCCTGACTTTGTTGGTAACGCAGAAGTAACCTACCGTCCAAGCTTTCTACCAGGCGCAAGAATTGCTTTGGAGTGGCAACGCGTAGGAGAATATTATATGAATGACTCCAACGAAGATATCTACGAAGGATACCACCTGTTCAACCTTAGGGCAGGGTATACTTGGAAAGGAGTGGAGCTATGGGCTAATCTGATGAACGTAGGCGACACTATGTACGCTACCAAAGCAGGGAAGTCTTCTTGGGGTACTTCTTATGTGGTCGGCACACCGAGAAATATTAATGTAGGAGTAGGGTATAAATTCTAGAAGAAATGAGAATGAAGCAGAAGGTTTATCAGTGGCACCGAAAAATTAGTATTATCGCATTGGTGCCGGTACTTTTTTGGACACTAAGTGGGATTATGCATCCTTTGATGTCTAATTTTAAGCCACAGTTGGCGCAGCGATTTGTACGTCCTACTCCGGTAGATTTTAGTGGTATTCAGCTATCCTTGGATAGCGTATTGCGTCTTCAAGCGGTGGATAGTCTACAAAATTTTCGTGTGGTCAATTTAGCAGGAAAAAGCTATTATCAGGTCAATGAGCAAGAAGGGCAGGCATTACGCTATTTCGATGCTATATCTGGAGAAGAATTAGTCGATGGAGACCATGTCTATGCCAAGCAGGTGGCTACCGCTTATGCCGGAGAGCAGGCAGGAGCAATCAAAAGCATAACACAATTGACAGCCTATGATGATGAGTACCTGGAGATTTTCCGGTTGTTGCCTGTTTATCGAGTGAATTTTGAGAATGAAGAAGGGCTTCGTCTTTACATACATACTGCCTCTGGACAGTTAGGAACCAGTATGAATAATGCTCGTGCTAACTGGCTACAGTTTTTTCGCTACGCCCATAGCTGGAGTTTTTTGGATGGCAATACCCCTTTAAGAATTACCGTATTGATCATACTGGCGATTGCTGCACTGTTGTCTGCTGGAAGTGGCATTTATGTTTATGGGGTGATGTTCAAGGTAATCAATGACAAGAAAAAAGCTAGTCGTGTACCGATGCATCGCAGACTGCATAGAGGCTTGGGAATAGGAATGTCTTTTGCTTTGTTGATGTTTGCCTTGAGTGCCATTGCGCATATGTTGCCAAAGTACACTCCTGACAACCGTCTGGCCTTTAATAATAATTATATCTACACAGCTGATGAGCTTTCAGGTATTGTATTCGAAGAAGAGGTAGGTATTGTGAACTATTCGCTTGCACGTATGGGAGAGGAAACCTATTTGCAAAAGCACTATGCTTCCAAGAGAGGAACGCAGATCAAGTACCAAGGACCAAGAAGTGCGCAAGTATTGGACAATGGCGATGAGGCCTACGCTAAGTATCTGGCCAACAAGTTTGCACAGAAAGAGGCAAAGGATATTGCATCCGTAACAGCCGTGACCAAGTTCAAAGGGGAGTATGGTTTCATTAATAAGCTACTACCGGTTTATAAAGTACAGTACAAGGCTGCCGGAAATGAACGTATTTACGTGCATACCCCTTCAGGAAAGATGGCTGCACGCGTTGTGGACAAAGAAGCATTGTCGGGTTTTATCTTTGCTTATTTCCACAAATACCATTTTTTGGATTTCGCCGGTAAGGTGATTAGAGATTCTATTATGGTAATTTTTGCAGCAGGAAACTTTCTGGTAGCACTGTTGGGATTGATCATGTTACTCAAAAAACAGTCAGCTCCTCAAAAGAAGGAAAAAGGAACTTTAGTGTCCTGAAATAATATTATCAATAAGTAAAAACATGAGGGGTGACTCATGTTTTTTGTTTAGTCAATAATGCCTTTATATATCTAAAAATGGCCTTGAAGAATTGCCGTTAAAATTTTTAATCGTAAAAGCGTTAAGAAAATTCCATTGTTTGAGCGTAGCGAGTTGAATACGCCATGTAATGGGTTTAGCTTTTGCGATTAAAAATTAGGCAAATTCTTCAAAGCCTTGATTTTTTTGCTTCGTTTTTTCATCAAGGAAAAAATGAAGAAGCCTATAAAGGGCTTGTGAGATAGCCGTAAAGTGATGAGTTCTCAGAAAACTAAGCTATTTGTTAATATGGGATGATTCATGTTTTTGTTTTAATAGGAGTCCGAGGTTAATGAAGTGTAGAAGTGTAAAGATCTAAACTCCATGCCTTTACATCCATTTAATAACCGCCCCACTAGATTCTTTATGGATTATCATCTAACTTACCTTAAAAGCACTCATAACTCATAACTCATAACTGACAAAATTTCCATGAGCAAGATTATAATAGATGAACAACTGAGAAGAATTGATGTCCTTGAAAACAGACTGAAGGAGATTTTTCAAAATGATTATCAATTGCTGTTGCAGCCTCCAGCTAAAGGAAAGTGGTCTGTGGTTGAAGTGATTGGACATATGACAAAGTCCCATCAATTGTATCGCCCAAAGTTTGAGAGGTTACTCAGTACATTACCTACGGTGAACACACCCCATAAGGAAGTAACGTTGTCCTGGTTCAATGCTATGTTAGTGGGGATGTTGGCTCCTAAGGAGGGGCAGATACGTTATAAGATGAAGACGGGGAAACAATTTATAGCACCTCCGGTAGGGCAGGACGAGGCAGGGGTAAGAGAAGCGTTTAGCCTTTTCTTTCAAGAGTTGGCTTATTTTAAGGAGGTGACGAAAAAAAGTAAGGGATTAGACTATACCAAGAAAAAAGTTCCTTCAGCATTGGGGCCGATTGTGCGCTTTTATCTACCCGAGGCAGTGGAATTTATGTTGGTGCACGATGAAAGGCATTTATTACAAGTAGAGCGGACATTGGACGTAGCCAAGAAGTTAGAAGTATAAGGGAACGAATAAGGTATATAAGCGTATATTTATAATCGAATTATTCGCTAAAAATATATCGAAACCTTATCTATGGAGAAGCTCCCTAAAGGGGTGTACATGTTGAAAATTCAGCATACGCAAGGAAGTGCTACCTCTAAAGTCATTGTCCGTTGAAATCCCCGTTGTGTTATCAAATAAAGTAAGGGTACCACTCACAATAAGGTTTATTATATTGCAAAGCTTATGACACATGATGTTATCAAATTGCTTTATGTAAAGTGACTAAATACAACCAACCTGTTTTTTGATAAAGACTGTTACTTTAAGATGCAATAATTAAAAAAAAGCCAAAAAAAGATTGACAAAATCGTGCTACAGGCTCTTATTGGTATGATAATTACAGTCTTATGCGATATAGTCGTCATAGACTTAATTGAAGCTTATTTTTTAAAGGAAGGGAAGATGATAACCAATTTTTTGAGTAAAATGTTAAGGTGTTCCCGCATTTATCATCCTTTATTTTTAACCAAAATTATTTAGTAAACAGATGACTACTTCTTTTTATGAACTTTCGGCGAACACACTGCACGGTGGAGCGGTTTCTATGGAGACATTTAAGGGAAAAGTGGTATTAGTCGTTAACACGGCAAGTAAGTGTGGATTCACACCACAATACCGTGGGCTAGAGAAATTGTACCAGGATTACAAGGACCTAGGCTTGGTAATTCTAGGGTTTCCTTGTAATCAATTTATGAACCAAGAACCAGGAGATGCCGGGAAGATCGAAGAATGCCTGATGGATTATGAAGTATCTTTTCCAGTATTTGAGAAGGTCCATGTAAATGGAAGCAACGCACACCCTATTTTTGTGTTTTTAAAAGACCGTCTCGGAGGGTTTATGAGTAAAGGAGTGAAATGGAACTTTACCAAATTCTTGATCGACAAGAATGGAAGTCCCAGAAGACGCTTTGCTCCTATAACATCACCCAAGGATCTAGAACGTTATGTTCAGGATTTATTACTAGAGCAGTAAACAGTAGGCAGTGAACCGTGAGCAGTAAGTAATTGATAATTGAAAATTAAACACCTCCTACACTAGCAATTTTACAGAAAGCATCAAATTTTACTGTTCACCGTTCACCGTTCACCGTTCACTGTTCACTGATAAAAAAGCCCCCCTAAATTGGACTATTAAAAATACTATTACTAAACTGCAAAAATTCTTAATTGTGTTAGTATAAATATGGCGATGGAAGAAAATATGGAGGGAGAAGCGTGTAGAAAGTCAGATGATTTGAAATTGGAAAATCAATTGTGCTTTCCTTTCTATGCAGTGTCACGACTGATTATTAAGCAATATCAACCTTTTCTGGAAGAACTGGACATTACTTACCCTCAATACCTGGTGTTGATGCTATTGTGGGAAAAGGATGGCATACCCGTAACGTATATTACGGAGAAGCTAGTCTTGAATACCAATACAGTGACTCCTCTTCTACAGCGATTGGAGAAGAAAGGAATAATAGATCGTGTACGCTCGAAGCAAGATGAGCGAAAAGTAGAGGTATTTTTGACTGAAAAAGGGAGAAGTTTGAAGCAGCAGGCGTGTAAGATTCCGGCCGCCTTAGCTCAAAAAGTACAGGGCTCTGCAGAAGAGATTGAGACGTTACGCAAACAGTTGTGGGCGATGATTGAGGTGATGAAACAATCATCTTAAGAAGATTATTGAATGATTTTCAGTAGGTGTTTCTGTTTTGTTGCAATTTTTTAAAATAAAATACTTTAATATTAGTTGTAATTGAAACAATTATATGTTTTATTTGAAAAGTGCAAACACTTGTACTATTCAAGTACTTTTGTTTCTTACGAAATCCTACTGCCGATTTACAACACAAGAATGCTTATACCTTTAATGACCAAGTAGGAAACGTTATTGAAGCAATGTGCCTGAGAAGCAAAAGGCTGACGCTTTTTGTGACTTGTGATAAATAATAAGAAAGTTGAATGAGACTACAATGGGACTCCCTATTGTAGTCTTTTTGCTTTGTACCTTTTTGGGAGAGACTGTCTTCTTTCTACAAAAGATTGTTTCTATTTTTTGTATAGGTTCAGTATCAGTAGATGTAATTTGTATATAGTTCTTACCTAATACTTTTTACCTTATACCTTATACTTTAAATAATGAAACGACCTTTTATTCTATTATCAATATTATGCCTCTTTGGATGCGACTTTAGAGATGATGAACGATCATTAGAGGACTTTGATTCGGTATTATCTTACTTTGATGAAGAACAGGATTTCACACAATTCCAAACCTTTGCTATTCGAGATTCAGTTGGCTTTTTAACAGATGATGAAGAGCAACAGGAACTGCCAATGCAAGTACAACAACGTATCCTGTCTAAGATCAAAGAAAATATGATCGCTTATGGATATGAGGAAGTCGATATAGCAGATAATCCAGACTTAGTGTTGAATGCCATTACAACTCGTTTTACTAATAGTTTTCTGGTATCGAATCCAGGTTGGTGGTGGGGGCCGGGTTGGTGTGACTATTACTGTTGGTACGGAGGGTATTGGGGAGTTTATGGAGGGTATTATGGATGGTATCCTTGGCCTTATGGTATATATTCTTTTGATGAGGCAACATTGATGGTGGAGATGGTAGAGGGAGAATCGTTACAAGATTATAGAGACTGGTTGGCAGATAGGGAAGAGGAAGACCTGAGCCAGTATTTACCTTCTGAAGTGCCAGTATTGGATTTTGTGTGGCAGGCAATTATCAAAGGAATCCCAGCCGACACCTCAAGCGGTACAGCATTGGACCGTTTTCTTAGAGAAATTGATACTGCTTTTGAACAATCTCCTATTTTAGATACCAATGATTAGTGACTGGTGACTGGTGACTAGTGATTGGTAACTAGTATGGATATATAGTAAAACGAATCACCAACCACCAATCACTAATCACTAACCACTACCTACTAACCACAGCACTAGCAACTCCACACTCCAAATTCCAAACTCCACACTATGAAAGTCACCTACCGTTTGATCTTTAGTTTATTTATTCTGTGCCTTACCAAGACTACAGAAGCCCAGACTTACTCCTATGATCCTATGCCCAAGACAGATTATACGAACTTTTCTTTGGGACTCACTTATCATATAGGTATTCCTACCTTTAAGTTGGATGAGTTTGTCAGTAAGACAAGTTGGAGAGGGTGGGACTTTGATTTGGAATATCGTTTCAATCCTCAAGTCAGTGTTTCAGGTAACTTTGGTTGGCAAAACTTTTTTGAGCAAAAGGATCGGGCAACCTATAATTTTGAAGGAGGGGCTATCACAGGGGTGAGGGTAACAGAAACTCATGTGTGGCCATTAACTGTAGGTGCCAATTATTATTTTACCGATACATTTCGGGCACGACCTTATGCTGCTTTTAATGTAGGTGCTTATGCTAGTCAAACTTCGATAGAAATAGGGCTATTAGGAGAAAGCTCTTCGGATTGGAGTTTTGGATTTAATCCTGAATTCGGAATCGTTTATCCTATCACTCCTAATGTGATGGAGCTAGTGGTTCGCTTGAAGTACCATCGCTTTTTTATGGAGGATGTGGATATTTTACCAAACAGGAGTGCCTATTGGGACCTTGGAATAGGGATTAATATTTTGGATTAGCACTTTATCGCTTATCGCTTAGAGGGAAATCCTGTAAACGGTAAGCGATAAACTAAAGTAATTCATTTTGTACTGAAGCAGCTTATCAATTAATTTCCTTCTACCTTCTACCTTCTACCTTCTACCTTCTACCTTCTACTATTTTGAAAAAAAATAACATTTTTATTTGTAATTATTTTACATGTAAACTATATTTGTAGCATAATAATTGACTTAATAACTAATATTGATTATTCATGAAGATAGGAGAAGAAATAAAGCAGGGAAAATTTATGTCGCCACAATTTAAGGCGATCATCAATACGCTATTTACAGCCAATTGGTGGAGCTCTCAAGTTGCTGCTTTATTGAAGCCTTATGGATTGTCGGAACAACAATATAATATATTACGGATTTTGAGAGGCTCGTATCCAGAGCATTTATCAGTGCAATCTGTAAAGGAACGCATGTTGGACAAGACGCCTAATACAACTCGATTGGTAGATAAACTATTGGTTAAGAATCTAGTAGAGCGTCAACGTTGTGAGAATGATCGAAGAGTAGTCTATATTAATATCACAGAAGAAGGATTGACTTTTATGGAAGAAATGGATGAAGTGATGAAAACACAGCAAATCCATGAGAAGATTAATCTGACAGAAGAAGAGGCGCATCTTTTAAGTGATCTTTTAGATAAGTTGCGTAGCTAAAGTAGCACCTAATGCCTTATTGTAGAGACGTCTATGCTATGTCATTAAGACGTCTAGGGGCTAAATTGATGGAAATATTATAGTAGGGAAAATTATCCCTATTTATTTAATATGAAATTTTACTTGTAAAATAAAACCATTGTAATTAAAATACTGTTATTAGTTCAGTTAAAATTTAAATCAAACAAAAAGATGAAAACAAAAGCAATTGCACTAGTGTCTATGTTGTTGGCGGCATTCGCCCTTTCTTTTAATGTAGCAGATTTCGTTGAGGCGATGAAATTGGACGTTGCAAATAGCACGATCAAGTGGAGAGGAACAAAAGTAACTGGTGAGCATTATGGTAAGATCCAACTGAAAGACGGTGAGTTGGAGATGAAGAAAGATAAACTAGTAGGTGGTTCTTTCACAGTAGATATGAGCACAATGACTTGTGATGATCTGGATGCAGGAGAGTGGAATGATAAATTGATTGGTCACTTGAAGTCTGACGATTTCTTTGGTGTTGAAAAATATCCTACAGCGACTTTCGTAATCACTAAAGCGAAAGCAAAAGGAAACGATATGTACGATATTACAGGTGATATGACGATCAAAGGAAAAACAGAAACAGTGATGTTCCCTGCGACTGTAAAAATGGATGGTGATGCAGTAACTGCAACAGCAAAAATCACTTTGGACCGTACAAAATACGATATCCGTTACGGATCAGCTTCTTTCTTTGACAACCTAGGTGACAAGGCGATCGGAAACGATTTCTTCTTGGAGGTAGAGTTGACTGCTAAAAAGTAAGAAGTAAAAAGTTAAAGTATAAGTTAAAGGGTTCTCAAACAACTGTTTGAGAACCCTTTATTTTTCTGTATAGTACAATTTTTTGTTATAAAACTCTTTTCTTATAAATCATTTGATTAACCATACTAGACCGAATCCAGTTGATGAAAAGAATTTTAGCAGTATTATCTTTATTGTGGACTTGTTTGGGGATACCATCTTTGCTGTACGCCCAAGAACCGACTTATCTCAAATATACCAATCATTCTTGGGTAGACTCTGTCTATCAATCACTGACTCCCCGTGAACGTATTGCCCAATTGTTGATTGTTCCTTCTCCCTCTTTAAGTAATAAAGAAAAAGTCGCTGAACTGATCAGAAAGTACAAAGTAGGTGGAGTGATCTTTTTCAAGGCTAAGGCAGTGGAGCATCAGGAGATGATACACTATTATCGCTCTCAGGCCGAAACCCCATTGATGTTTGCTTTGGATGCCGAATGGGGAATAGGCATGCGAACCATCGAGGGAATGAGCTTTCCTTATGCCATGACGTTGGGTGCTGTACAAGAAGACAAGTGGGTATATGAAATGGGAAAAGCGATCGGTCGACATATGAAGCAGTTGGGGATGCATATCAACTTTGGTCCGGTAGTCGATGTGAATAATAACCCAAATAACCCAGTAATTAGTTACCGTTCTTTTGGAGAGGATCCCAAGAAGGTGGCGGAACTAGGAAAACAATACGTTAGAGGATTACAAGAAGAAGGCGTACTGGCTGTTGCCAAACACTTTCCTGGACATGGAGATACGAGTGTCGATTCCCATCATGACTTACCTGTGATTACACACCAGCGAGCACGTTTGGATTCTGTAGAACTTTACCCTTTCCGACAATTGGTGGACGCAGGAGTAGGAGGAGTGATGTCAGCACATTTACAATTGCCTGCTATTGATGATACGCCACATCAAGCAGCTTCTCTTTCTAAAAAAATATTGAATATTCTTCGGGAAGACCTACAATTTAAAGGATTAGTCTTTACAGATGGAATCCATATGAAAGGGATCACCAAGCACCGGTCAGCAGGAGAGGCCCATGCAGAGGCATTGATTGCAGGGAATGATGTTGTGGAGTTTACCAGGGAAGTAGAGGACGCATTGATCGCTATAGAAAAAGCAATCAAGGAAGGCCGTTTGACTTCAAGGGATATAGAAGAAAAGTGTCGTAAGGTATTGGCTTTTAAGTATTGGGCAGAACGCCCTGCTCAAGTGAAGATACAAGAGGAATTGTTGTCGGAGCAGCATTTGATTCAACAGCTCAATTCATCGAAAGACAAAGCCTTGAACCGAAAGCTTTCAGAGGGAGCCATCACAATGCTAAGAAATGTGGACAATAGATTACCTATTCAGGAAATTGCCGGAAAGCGTATTGCTGTAGTGTCTATTGGTAGTGATACCTTGACCACATTCCAAAAGATGGCCGCTAAGTATACTCAAGTAGACTTTTTGAATATTGGAACCTCTTTTTCTTCTGAAAAGCAATCTCTTTTACTGGATACCTTGAAAAGCTATGATCATATTCTCGTAGGAATACATGACTTGTTTATGAGTCCTAAAGTGAAAGAGATTGTTGTGAATTTGAATGAAGGAAAACAACGTATTCCTACACATCCGTTCGGTATTACGGAAGAGGTAAAACAATTAGTTGAACAGCTTTCTCAAAATGACAAGGTTATTTTAACGGTCTTTGCCAACCCCTATGCCTTGAATGTTTTTCAGGGAATAGCGCAATCAAAGGCCTTATTAATGACCTATCAGGACACTCCATTAATGCAGGAAATAGCAGCGCAGGTAATCTTTGGGGCTTTACCGACTCAGGGAAAATTACCTGTTACCGTGAATGAGCATTTCAAGGTAGGTTCGGGAATTTTTACTAAAGCGATTGGCCGTTTGGGATTTGCAGATCCTGAGAATGTACAGTTAGATGGATGGGCATTGGAACAATTGGTCGATAGTCTGGCAATGTATGGATTGGAGCAAAGGGCCTATCCGGGATGTCAGGTATTGGTTGCAAAGGAAGGGAAAGTAATTCTCCAGAAATCTTACGGCTTTCATACTTACTATGGAGAACGTCCTGTAGAGAATGAAGATTTGTACGACTTAGCATCGGTAACGAAAGTATCTGCTCCTCTTCCTGCCATTATGAAACTATCAGGACAAGGAGTTTTTGATATGGATGAGCCTTTCAGTCGTTACTGGAAAGGCTTCCAGAAAGATCCGTTAAAAAGAGATATTACGTTTAAGGAAGTATTGGCACATCAGGCGGGATTATACCCCTATATATCCTATTGGAGTCAAATTGATAAAATTGCTCGATGGGGAGGGTTGTTCAAACAACGTCCTTTTGCACTGTATCCATCTAAGCAATATACGGTAAGGGTAGGACCGCAACTTTACGCGCACAAAAAGCTACTTCCGCAGATTTATAAGTTGGTGAATGAGTCTGCAGTTAAAAATAGGGGAACCTATAAATACTCAGGACTATCCTTTGTACTTTATCCGGAGATGATCAGTAGTCGTGTAGGCCAACCTTTTGATGATTACCTTAAAGAAACTTTTTATGGGCCATTGGGAGCTACTACGTTAGGATTTAATCCTTATGAACTGTTTGACTGTGACCGTATCATTCCTACAGAGAATGATATTTTCTTTAGACACGGACAAATGGATGGGTTTGTACATGATGAAGCTGCCGCAGTATTGGGAGGAGTATCTGGAAATGCAGGACTTTTCTCCAATGCACTAGACTTGGCAAAGTTGATGCAAATGTACCTGCAGGAGGGATACTATGGAGGAAAGCAATATATCGCTGCAGAAGTAATGAAGGAATTTACCAGTGTACAATTTCCAGAAAATGATAACCGAAGAGGATTGGGGTTTGATAAGCCTTTGTTAAACAATGAGACGTTATCTTCTGCACAGGCTTATCCTTGTCTATCGGCAAGTCCTAAAAGTTTCGGGCATACGGGCTTTACTGGAACAATGGCTTGGGTAGACCCAGCTGAAAAACTTGTATTCATCTTTCTAAGCAATAGAGTACACCCAACGCGTGATAATCGTAGGTTATATAAATTGAATATTCGAACAGAGATGCTGGAAGGGATTTATGGATGCCACCAGCAAACAATAGAAGGGCAGTCGTACGGGCGTGATTAATTGCACCCGTACAAATTTCCCCTTTTACTTTTTACTTTTTCCCTTCTACGGCTATCTTGTTATTTTTTAAATATATAAGCAGATAGTGCTAGTGGTCTAAACACTAAGTTTTCTGATAGAAATAAAGGAACTACTTCCAAATGGATAAAGGAGGAAGGAAGAAGGATAAAGGTATAGGAGTCTCTTCTCTGGATAATAATCCTTCTTCCTTCATCTTTCTTCCGTAGCACTTAGCTATAAGTTTATTTAGCAATCAATCTACTAGCTATATGACAAATCGACTGCACTCCGTACTAGGACATTACTACCAATGGATACTGGGCTTTTTTATTTTAGGAATAGGATTATTTATTCATCCAGTAATGTTACAGGCCCAAAATATTCCTGTAGGTTCCTGGCGTACGCACTTGAGTCATTACCAGGCAAGAGAAGTGTTGGCGGTAGAGGATAGAGTGTATAGTGCTTCACAAAATGGCTTATTTTATTATGTGCCAGAGACAGGGGAACTGGTAAAGCAAGGGCGCTTGGAAGGGTTTAGTGATACACAAGTGAGTGCTTTGGGATATGCCAATACTTTAGAGCGCTTATTGGTGACTTATCGCAATGGAAATATGGATGTGCAGGAGTCGGATGGAAGTTTGGTAAATATTCGAACTATCCTCAATAGTGAGTTTGCCGACAAGAGAATTTACGATGTATTGATGGAGGGGACACGGGCTTATATCTCGACAGCTTTTGGTGTGGTAGTGTTGGATATGGTAGAATATAAAATTCTGGAGACTTATAATCGGTTAGGGAGAGAAGGGGAAGAAATAAGGGTTTTTGAAGTAGCCCTGGATGAGGATTTTATTTATATCGGAAGTAGTCAGGGGGTCAAGCGGGCGAGTCGCTCTGTTTTGGTCAATAAGCAGGATTTTAAAAACTGGGAACAACTTACCAATAAGGTGGCGAATCAGTTACTGGTGGCCAATGGACAGTTATACTATTGGGTCGCTGCAGCTGGAGTATACCAGTGGAGTGACAATCAAGAGGTGATTATTCAGGAGAATACGGCCATTACAGGGATAGAAACAGATGGGGTAAGCTTATACATTCTTTCTCCCAATCAGGTAGAAGAAAGGGAGAATGCAAATGTTGTAGCAACCTATACTCACCGACTGATGAACCAACCCTTATCCATTACCTTGGATGCTCAAGGGATATTATGGGTAGCAGATGCTACGGCGGGTCTTTTACGTTTGGATGATGAAATGGTACAGCTTTTCCCTTCAGGACCGTTTTCAGCAGAAACCTATCGTTTGTTTTATTTTGAGAATAAAATTGTAGCTCTTCGGGGGGGATGGAATGAGGGTGCTTTAAACCGCCCTGCGACCTTCTCTATTTTTGAAGCGGGAGAATGGACGAACTATACGGCAGAAGAGAATAATATTGGAGCAGTCAAGATTCCGTCGATCAATGACTTGACAGGTTTTGCATATAACTCATTTAATGGGAAAGCGTATTTCAGTAGCTATCAGGGAGGTTTATTGGAGTGGAATATTACCGAAAATACTTTTACAATACTCACCTCTATTTTTGGAGAAGAAGCCCCGTCTTTTCATAGTGTGGTGACAGATGGTGTGGGGGATATATGGATGGCTACAGACCGACGTATGTATACTTTAAAGTTAAGTGGAGAAGTGGAGTCTTTTGAAGTACCTGTGATGAGACAGCCTTTGGACATGCGCTTTCATCCTTTTGGGCAGTTATGGGTTCGTTTGGCGAATGGAGGAGTGGTAGCTTATCAACAAGAACAATACAATATTTTGACAGAGGGAGATGGTAATGGTGGATTGCCGAACAGTAATGTACTGTCCCTTCAGGTAGATCGGGAACAAAGTGTTTGGATTGGGACCTCCGAAGGAGTGGCAGAGTTTTTTAATCCATTATCTGCTGTGACGGATATGGCAGATGATGCGGTGATCCCAAGAGTGGATGGACGCCCTGTGTTAAATGAGGATAGGGTACATGCCATCGCCATTGACGGAGGAAATCGAAAGTGGTTTGGGACTAATACAGGAGTGTGGGTATTGAATGCTTCGGCTAGTGCGCAAATTGAGCAGTTTAATATGGAGAATAGCCCTCTTTTATCCAATACGATTGTGGATATGGTAATACATCCGATTACAGGAGAAGTATTTATATCCACAGATAAAGGCTTGATTTCTTATAGAAGTGCTTCCGGTGTAAAGGAACTATCAGAGGTGAGTATATTTCCTAATCCGTTACGACCTACAGATGAAGAACGTGTTACAATGACGGGCGTCGCCGAGGATGCTCAGGTCAAAATAACTGATACAGCAGGAAGGTTGGTATGGGAAGGAAGGGCGGTAGGTTCTACGGTCACCTGGAATAGCCGAACCCTGGAGGGAAAGGAGGTAAGTACAGGAATTTACTTGATTTTCAGTAGTACTGTGGACGGAGAGGAGTATATGGTAGGAAAGGTCGGCATTATACGATAGACAGTGAGCAGTGAGCAGTGAACAGTCTATAATACCTGGTAACTATAACAAGTAAAAATAATTTACTAACTGCTCACTGCTCACTGCTCACTGCTCATTGCTCACTGCTCACTGCTCACTGTCTACTGTTTCAGGATTTTCATGGAAAATATTTTTTCACTTGTTGCGATGTTGAGAATATATAGTTTCCATGGGATAATAAAGGTAGGAATGACTAGATCTGTTTGATCTTCCTCTGTCATTTGATGTGTTTGTTGGTAGATTAGTTTTCCATCCAAGCTGATTAAACGGACATCAAATGGGGTTTGTAGAGATTGGTTAAATGATACTCTAATTTGGTTATTTTGTAAGGTAGTATGAGCGTCTAGTTCAGGAGTTACAATGGGAAGATGGTTTTGTGGTGAGGTGTAAGATAGAACAGATACCGCTTGTTTACATGCTTCACTGCTGTATAAGATAAGCGGAATGTCATTACTCATGGCAATATCAGTGTAGCTTACTTTTCCATAAGACCTACTATCATGAATAATTTGCTCCCATCCTTTTTCGGTCCATTTTTTTACACTGAGTAGTCCTCCCTTTCCAAAGTCAGTGTAGGCAACAAATAATTCATTATTAGAGGTCATATCCATTCCAAAATAACTTGCAGAAGCCGTAGAGACGGCCCTGTTGCCTAAGACACTCCACTGTTGCCCATTCCATTGTTGAATAATAAGCTGGTTGTTTAAGCCAGCGTCTCTGTAGCCTACATATAATATTCCTTTTTTTGCTAGAATACGTCCGTAAGATGCTTCTCCTCGGGAGAGTGTAGGTTGCTCTAAGGTTGTCCAAGTGATGTCATTCCATTTTTTAACGACTATTTTCCCTTCCTGTCTATAATCTTGATAGCATATATAAGGAATGTTATTTTCATCAACAGTAATATCGATCCAACTGCAAGCACCTTCAGAAATTCCTTCTGTACTTCCAAGTGTAAACCAGTTATTACCATTCCATTTTTGAACAATAACTTTATCACTTTTACCTTCATCCTTGTAAGCAATGAAGATACTGCTATCAGGAGCTACAGCAATACTGTTGAAAGAAGTATTGCCCTCAGAGATGCCCGGTAACCCTACCAGTTTCCAGTCTTTACCGTTCCATCGTTGTACGGTAGCTTTTCCTCCGACGATATTATCATTATAAACAATATATATATGTCCATTCGGGGAGCTACTAATATCAGTATAGTTTGTTCCTGCAGGGGTGATTGTTCTAGCGCCTGCATATTGCCAGTTCTCTCCATCATAGAATTGTACAACACCCCTTTTGCTCTCACCTAAATCACTATAAATGATATAAGGGATTCCTTCTTGATCTACGGTTATACGGTTGAACTGGGCAGAGTCGATGGATAAGCAGGAAGTCCCTAAATGTTGTAACGTAGAAAGGGTGTCATCGCTAGCATAGCGCAAAAAAGCAGTAGATTCCTGTGAATGGCTTTGCACATAGCTGCAGGTCATAAATAATGCAAATAGCACGAATGGGCGACAAATCAGCTTCATAGGTTTTTGTGACTAGTTGAATAAAAATGGTAGGTGTAAAATGATGAAATTTTATCCAACAAAATCATGTACATAGGGTATTCGTTAAGATTAAACCGCTGCTATTTCCATTCGACGCTTTTTTATGGTTATATTTCTTTTTTAAGAATATTTTTTAATACTTGAAGAAACTACATTGCAACCATCAACCGAAAAACAATGCCCTTATCACAATATGTGATAGAAGAGAAAAATCATAAGATTTCATTGTCTTTGCCGGCAGGTAAGTTAGGAGTCCCTTTTTTGGAGGAAACGCTAGCTTTTGTGAATAACCCACGTGCTTTTGTGAGTCAAAGAAGAAAAAATATGGTTCGGTATTTCAAACCAACGTGTTGGGAAATAAGACAATCTTCATGACGGGACCTGAAGTGAACAAATGGTTTTTTGCTGGAGAAAATAAATATCTACATGTAGCCTGATTCAAAACAGTGCTGTCTTTACTAGGAGAAAAAGCCATGACTGCTCGAACACGAATCGTTAATTATCTTAGTGAAATAATTGATTCCAAAAAGAAGCCCAACCTCATGATATCTTGGAGAGCCTGATGACAGTAAGAAATGCAACTGTTCATTGCTCGATTTTTAGCAGTGTTTGAGGTGAGTATAAATGAAAACCAAGATTTAACGTATCACTACATACTTTTTCCTCTACCTAAGAAAGGAATTCGGTTAAACTGAACCGTCAGAGATAAGGTGATTAAAGAGGTAGTATTGTAGGTACGGATTATATAATTTTTTAAAAAGAGAATATGAAAAAGATCGATTTCCCAGTAAACTTTAAGTTCAGAATCTCCACGTTTGCTAACGATTTTACGGCAACAGACCTAAGTGGACACACCATTGCCTATGTACGCCAGAAAATGTTCAAACTGAAAGAGGATATTCAGGTGTATAATGATGAGTCAAAATCGGAAGTGAATTTCAATATCAAGGCCGATCGATGGTTAGATTTCTCAGCAGCTTATTCTTTTACAGACACAGAAGGAAAAGAAATTGGAAAAGTGGTGCGTAAAGGGTGGAGATCCTTGTGGAAAGCCCGTTATGAAGTAATGGATGAAGCACAACAGCCACAATTTACGATCTCTGAGGAAAATGCATGGATTAAGGTGTTGGATGGACTATTGGGTGAAATTCCTGTGTTAGGGATCTTTACCGGCTACCTGTTTAATCCTGCTTATGTCTTGACAGATAGTAATGAGGAGGTATTATTGCGCCTGAAAAAGAAGCCATCTTTCTTCGGTAGAAAATTTGAAGTAGAAAAAGAAGGTAAAATTCAGGATGAAGATACAGCAAGGGCTATGCTAGCACTAATGATGATGGTTCTTCTGGAAAGAAGAAGAGGCTAGTAGTTTATCGGTTATCGCTTATGGTTAAAATAATTTTCTTAACCGATAACCGATAACCGATAACCGATAACCGATAACCATATCCTTCACCAATAAATATATTTTTTGCTTGTAAAGTGACCGCTTAGTCATATATTTGTGACCAATCAGTCATTATTATGCCAAAACAAACATTTTTAAATCTGGAAGAAGGCAAACGAAAGCGCATTACCGATGCTTTTCTAAGAGAGTTTGCCATTAAGCCTTTTGATGAGGCTTCGATTACGGTTGTCGTGAAGCAATTGGGAATAGCCAAGGGGAGTGTTTATCAATACTTTGAGGGGAAGCAAGACCTATTCATGTATTTGGTACAACAATGTTCTATGGTAAAACACCGTTACGTTGCGTCTGTCAATCGTAGTGACTATGAAGATTTCTGGACGTATTTCAGAGCGTTGTATGAGTACGGTTTTCAATTTGACTCAGAAAACCCTCTGGAAAGTCATTTTTTACATAATCTGGCAGAGAACCTGGACTCTCCTTCTATCAAGCACCTATATAAAGAAATGTTACAGCAAGCAGTACGGGCCTTTGAGGACTTGGTGACTTACGAGGTAGAGCAAGGACTTTTTCGTAAAGACATTTCAATAAAAACAATGGGATTCCAACTGTATAAAGCGGGGGTGAGTATACAAGAGTACTTACTGTTCACAGGAGTTATCAACCCTCAGCAGAGTATACAGAAGGAAGCACCGGTATTTCAAGGAAAAAAACAGGAGATGCTTCAAGTAGTGGATGAATATATCCAGCTATTGCGACCTGCTTTCAATAAACTATAACAAGCAAATGATACAAGTAGAAAACTTAATGTTCCGTTATCCGGAAAGTCAGGAGCCTACCTTAAAAGGAGTAAGTTTTGATATCCAAAAGGGGGAGGTATTTGGTTTCCTAGGTCCATCAGGAGCGGGGAAAAGTACGACCCAAAAGGTCTTGTACAAGATTTATGGAGAATATGAAGGAACGGTCAAAGTGGATGGGAAGGACCTTTCCGCTTGGGACAATACCTACTTTGAGAAAATAGGGGTAGGTTTTGAGTTGCCCAACCATTACCTCAAGTTGACAGGTAAAGAGAATATGGAGTTATTTGCCTCTTTTTATCCGAGGAGTCCAAAGCGCAGTATGGAAGAGCTTTTTGAGATGGTGGATCTGAAAGATGCTATGGATAAGCCGGTGGAGTCGTATTCTAAGGGAATGAAAATGCGTCTGAACTTTATCCGTGCCATACAGCATGATCCGGATATTCTATTTTTTGACGAACCGACCTCTGGATTAGACCCTGTCAATGCACACAAAATCAAGCAACATATCTTGGACTTGAAAAAAGAAGGAAAAACCATCTTCGTAGCCACACATAGTATGGAGACTGCCGACAGTATCTGTGATCGTATTGCCTTTATTGTGGATGGACAATTAGAGGTGACCGATGCACCGGCTTCCTTGAAGAGTCAATATGGCAAAGAAGCAGTCAAAGTAGAATTGGCCACTGGAGAATGTAATGAGTTTCCATTAAGTGATTTGGGAATAAATACTTCTTTCTTACAGTTTATAAAAGAGGGGGAGGTCAAAGGGATTCATACCATGGAAGCGACCTTGGAAGAAGTATTTATTCGTGTCACCGGTAAATCCCTGCGCTCATGAAAAACTTCCTCAACCAACTGAAATGGCAGTTTGTGCTATTGCAAAGAAACAATATCGTAACGATTAGCTTTGCAGTAACCTTGATCTACGGTTTAGCTTTATACTTCTTGAGAGATGTTGCTTACCTCGATAAGGTATTGATCTCACTGGTACTGAATGATCCTTCGGTGATTGGCTATTTCTTTATTGCCTTGGCCATTTATACCGAAGTGAAGCATCAAATCTTACCGGCAATTTTTGTAAGCCCGCTTCGGGTACATGACTTTTTATTATCCAAGTTGATATCCATTTCCCTGATCGGGACTATATGTTCTTTAGGGTTAGCAATTTCCGTTAGGGGACTTGATTTCGACATACTACAATATACGATTGGCTCTTTGGGAATATGCCTGATGTCTGCAGCTTTGGGACTCATCATGCTTACCTTCACAACAGATTTCTTGAAGTTTGCAATGTTGTCTGTTCCCGTTTTCTTGACCTTCATTAATGTTCCTATGTTGGATTATCTGGGGGTGTTTGATATGGGACTTATTAAGAAGTTTTTTCCAATACAGGGGAGTTTGGATTTGCTCAATCATTCCATTACTGGAGTGTCAATCAGCTACGCTTATGCTTATGTATCTATTGTGGTAATGGTGGCGATTTTGTATTGGGGAGCCTATCATCTGTTTACCAAAAAAGTCGTACAACAATAATCGAGAAACTATGAAAAAGATAATGACATTGGCCTTGGCTGATTTCAAGATTATATTCAGGGATCCTTCCTTGAAGTCCTTTTTGGTACTGCCGGTACTTTTATTTGCGCTCATCCTATGGGGAGTACCTGCTTTGGTGGACAATTATCCATTTCTAGAGCCATACCTTCCGGTATTTTTAGTAGTGGCTGTGGTGGAAAATACACAGATGTTCAGCTTTATCACTACCATGGTATTGATTGATGAAAAGGAAACAAACGTAGCGCCTATCTATGGTGTCGTTCCACTTAAGAAATGGGAATACCTTCTTTCAAGGTTTCTGATTCCTTACTTATTCACAGCATTGCTCAATATTATTTTGTTTGAGGTACAGCCTTTCTATACGATTCATTGGATAGACGGCGTAGGATTATCTTTACTGACGGCTTTGATCGTACCGGTATACGCGCTTTCAGTAAACGCTATCGTAAAGAACCGCATGGAAGGCATGGTCTATATCAAAGCCTTTAATATGTTAGTATTATTACCTATTGCCGCTTTTTTCATTCCGGAAGAATGGAGAATGTTTTTTGGAGTATTGCCCACTCACTGGGTTTTTCAGGGAGTAGAAGCCGTGACGCAAGGAGTCTCTATAGCCTTGTACATGGGGGTAGGAGTGGTGTTTTTTGTGGGGTTATTGTGGGGAGTGGCGAAGGTGTTTATTAGGAAGCATTTTGTGTGAGGGGACCATAACTATCCTTTAGAGGTAATAGGTAAAAAGGAATAGCTAATAGGGTTGGTGGAGGTGTAATATTTTTACCTACACTGGTCGTAGCGTCCACGCTACGACCAAAAAGCGCTTTCACCGAGCGTCCACGCTCGGGTGGTATGAGTTGGAAATAGAGGTTGGTGAGGAATTGATAGATCGAATAAAAAATTGCCGTGTTTCCTAAATAACCGTCATGTTCCGTATAGTGACGGGATGAATCCCGCCCCTATGTGATGTCACCCTTTCAGGGTTTAGGTAGCATACAACCCCGTTAGGGGTGGCATCTATTAGCCGTGGTGTTTCAACCCACGGTCTACGTAAGAATAGCGTCCATTCCTTTCGCAACCGCTATTCCTACGCAGACGATGGGTTGAAAGAGCTGCAGTCCGCACCCACCGCTAAGGTTAATTATCCCATCACATGGCGTCCATAAATGGGATTTGACATTAGATTGAAAAGGATTTGTAGAACATTATTCCTTACACCAACATGCTTGTATAAAAAATGGAAGGCCAGCAAATATAGCTAGCCTTCCATAGATATTCTTTATTCAGAGATGCTGTGTTCGAACGGGGAATCACCTACTATGTTTAAAGAACTCATACCAAGGTTTTTTAGCTTTATCATACTTAGAATAGTAATATTTTTCGAGTAATAAAGAGTCAGATAAAGTATCCTTAGGGTCTATTGGGTAATCAAATTCAACTTTTACACCATTTTCGTTAAAATCCCCTACATCATGACTTTTTCCGTGATAATATAAGGGGAACTTATCCCCTTTTTTAATAGGTAAATTTGCTTTTTCAAACAGTGTGACAGATGCTAAAACTTTTTGACTATTATATTCATATTGAATATTGATCATAGTTCGTTTTGTTGTTAATGATCTATCTGTAATAGCGATCTTATATTTATCTGAAACAACAGTTCCAATAGCTATTCTTTCATGTTTATTAAAATCATACTCCTCATAAGTTATAAGGGAAATTGTAAGCAAGAGAAGTATAATTATAAATACATCTTTAGGTTTCTTAAACTTAAAAAATGTCTTTAGATATTTAATCATAGTCTTATTTCTTTTAATTATCATCTTCTATATATGAGTCTCGCACTACTTCTATTTTTCCTTGAACGAACTGTAATACTCTTGGTAAAATCATATTAAAATACTCAGCTTCCTTTTCCATTTCTTCAGTTTTACCAGTTTTTTCTATATTCTGACTCATTTTTGCTCCTAACACTCCAAATACATAAGCAATAGTTGATTTTCCTAAATCTTTAGAACCATCTATTGTAGTTTCAAATTTAAAATTTCCATCAGCATAAGATAAGTCTATATTAGCTTTAAGAAACTCTGTTAAAGAAAGGATCATTCCTTTAGGAGCATCTCCTCCTAATAAATTTTGTAAATAAGAAAATCCAACATCTGTAATATCAATTTGTCCTAGAGCATCTTCAATTTTCCCTAAACCGTCTTGACTACTTGTTAATGCATTTTGAATAAAACCTATGCCTTCATCCTTTATTGTAGCTCCCAACGTTGTTAAAGCTCGCCCCCTAAATCCCGTAGTAACTAGAGCGCTCGTGCCACCAGAGAACAATGCTGGAGCTATTTGGGCACCTGTAACCAATGCTCTTTCAGAAGCGGCTTCTCTACTTTTCACCATAAGGTTAGTAAAATTAGACCTAGCATTAGCGTCATTAGGATAAAGGCTTTCTGCATTTCGTTGATTGATGAAATTTTCAGGATTTCCTAATGGAGCTTTTCCATCCGGATCAATAAACCTCACAGGATTATCAAAAGCATAGTTATAAGGCGAATGTCTACGCATTTTCTCAGCCAAAGGATCCACCCCAAACCATCTCCCCACACTCGGGTCATACATGCGGGCACCATAGTCAAGCCAGCCTAGTTCAGATTGCTCCTCCTTCCCATTATACGTATACTTGAAACCCGTACCAGCCCCAGCACTCAGCGAAGTGATATTCCCACCGTATGGACACCCTATGAACTCCCCAAAACCATCAAAAAAAGAACGAAAAAGTTACCTCATTTCACTAAGGCACACAAAAGGCAGGGCAGAAAAATAATGCTTTTCTGTTAAGGGATTTTAATTGCTTTTTCCAACCCTGACTACATTACTATGGGTTTAAATAAGAATTACCTCCAGAAGAAAATTAAGCCCGTTAATGAGTTTAGCCTGGACCATTGACTCCACGCCCTATGTGACCTTGCTCCAGAAGTACTTCCCTGCGATTAAATCCGTAAATAGGTTTTATGGGATATTCCCAATTTCCTGGATAGTTAATGTAATCTACAGCGGAAGGGTGCAATTGCCTATAAGTTACGAAAGGTAGCAGTAAAGTGCTATGGTTTTCTTCTATAAATACAAGACTATTGAATCGTTGAGGCTCACGTTGCTCGCTGGTTGAATTGTTGAAGCGTTTGGTTCATTTGTAGGATCATCCGACGGGGATGATCTTCTATAGGTGCGCACTGATCTATCGGTTTATTGGAAACATTTGAATAACAATCGTAACCTATTTACAAGAAATGATCGGTATGGTTCGTGAGGTAAGGTAAGTGTACACACTCCTGTCGGATGCGACTACATTATCTTGTAAACCCTTCCAGTCCTTAAGATCCCAGTTCAGACAATGGGTGAAAAATGGAAGACTAACTATGCGTAGTTAGCCTTCCTATTATCTATTTGGATATACTATATGCAAACGGCGCGGCTATTCGGAAGCATTCCATTCATAGTAATTATGCTCCGTATCCAATGAGAACCCGGTATGAGGATACAAGGCATTACCAATCATATTGGTTTTAGCGGTTTCTAACATAATACCGCAACCATTGGTGCTTCTGCAAAGATCCTTTGCCTTTTCGATTAATGCCTTAGAAATTCCCTCTCCCCGGTAATTAGGATGAACAAATAAATCATTCAATAGCCATAAACGTTTCATTCGTGTAGAGGAGAATAGAGGATATAATTGAACAAACCCAGTCATCACGTTATCCTCATTGAGGGCAACAAAGATCTCAGATTCCCGCATTTCTATTCTTTCCCTAAGAAATTTTTTCCCTTCGTCTAAAGCAGATTCCATTTCATAAAAGACTCGGTATTGGTCAAATAAAGAGCTTAGTGCATCGAGGTGTGTAAGTGTAGCTTTTTCTAAGGTGATCATATAGTGTCATTTGAGTTGTCAGTCATGTCAATTGTTTGCTCACAAGGTAGAAAAATAAAGTGTGAAGGAATTGACTGTTTTTATCCTTGGGTGAACAATTGTTGACTAAATCTGTAGCTTTAAATAACTAAAACTATAGTAATAGTTGTATTACTATTTTTATAGTTATATATTCGACCCATGAAAGAATTAACAAAAGCGGAAGAACAAATCATGCAAGTCTTGTGGGAGCTACAGAAAGGCTACCTCAAGGACATATTGGAACAGCTACCGGAACCGAAGCCGGCTTATACGACTGTCTCAACGGTGGTCAAGGTTTTGGTCAAGAAACAGTTTATTGGGTATGATACCCATGGTAAAAGCAATGAGTACTACCCATTGGTGAAGAAGGAAGATTACTTCCAGACACACTTCAAGGGAATGGTACAGCGTTTTTTCAACAGCTCAGTGAAGCGGTTTGCCTCCTTTTTCTCCGCAGATCAGGAGATGGATCTCAAGGATTTGGAAGAGATCAAAGCCATAATTGATGCTGAAATAGAAAAACGTAAGAACGATGAGTAATGAATGGATGATTTACCTGCTGAAGGTAAGTAGCGTACAGGCCATATTTTTTCTTTTCTATCATTTATTGTTGAGAAAGGAGACGACTTGGCATGTCCGCCGAGGATATTTGTTAACAACTTTGTTGATAAGTTGGAGAATTCCGTTGATAGAATTTCCTCACTTATCAACAATTCAGGAGAAAATACCGACTTATTCACAAAATACGATAGAATGGGAGTATTGGGAGGAGCCAATCCAAATGTTATCCACAAATTCACCGGATATTGATTGGGTTTTCAACATATATCTCGCTTTTGTCGCATTGATGTTAATAAAAATGTTGATAAGTGTGGTTTATGTCCTGTTTTTAAAGGCAAAATCCAAAAAAGTAGAAACTTATCAACAGCAGGTAGTTTATATCCATCCATCCGTTCACCTGGCATTTACCTGGGGAAGGTGGGTTTTTCTCTCTCCTGAATTACTGGAAAAGCAGGAGCGTAGGGAAATCATTTTGCATGAATTTGTTCACCGTAATCAAGGTCATACGATTGACCTTATTCTTTCAGAAATAGTATGTGCATGGCTTTGGTTCAATCCGTTTGTCTTCTTTCATTTCAAAGCCATCAAAGAAAACCATGAATACCTAGCCGATCAGGGGGTATTGTCCCAAGGAGTTGATGAGTTGAGTTATCAACAATTATTGTTGAATACAGCTTTTAAAACCAGCTTTTGGGAGGTTCATGGTTTTGGTAATTCAACCATTAAAAAGCGAATCAAAATGATCAATTTTAGCAATAATAAAAACTATTGGAAATGGGGGCTGTTGCTTCCTTATTCTTTATTGATATTATGGTTATTCTCCAATAATCCTATTGTTTTTGCACAGCACAAAGGTGAGACACATGTAGAACAGCTGGGTGATAGCCTTTTTACAAAAATCGAGAACCATTTTGTTGAAAGAAAAGGTACAGGAAGTTTTGAGTCTCTCAATAAAGGAGAACTGGATTTTATTTTCCCACTAGATAATCCTGAGATTTCTTCAGGCTATGGTTATCGAAAACACCCTTTTACCAAAAAGAAAAAATTTCATAAAGGAGTAGATTTTAAAGCCCCAAAGGGTACGCCGGTTTATGCCGTAGAAGATGGTGTGGTCATTGCGATTAGTACCGTAGGGGCTGATGGAAAAAAGAAAGGGTATGGCAATTTTATAGTGATCAAGCATGCGAGTGGGTATCACTCGATGTATGCCCAGTTAGAAAAATTCCAAGAGGACGTTTTAAAAGGTAAAAAGGAGATTAAGAAAGGAACTCAAATAGCAACAGTAGGCTCCTCTGGGCAGTCTACGGGACCTCATCTTCATTTTGAAGTCAAGAAGGATGGGGAGAATATTGATCCTATGACTGTTTTGAAGAAGAAATAAGAAGTGTATAGTGTAAGTCAAAGAGCGCTTTGCTCGTGCCTCGCAAAAGCTGAACTCTTTGACTACAGAGGGTATATTTACTATTTATCTACCATTTTACACTGGTCAAAGAGTTCAGCGTTACAACAAAATCCAGTTGATACTTCACAGCTACTAACGCGCTCTTTGACCAATCAGTTTACCACTAATTCTCAACGAATAGGAATCCATATTTCCTCCTCCGACTCAGGATCATTATTCTTGTATTTCTCGCCCAATACCTCAAAATGAGGTCGAAGATTATCCAATTCATAGCCCGATTCCGGGAGCCATTCATTATAGATATATTCAAAAATACGGTTGTCAGAGCTCATCCCTTTGTATTGAAAAATAGCATAGCGTCCTTCTGAGATCGTATATGTTTCCATTCCTTGAGGAACTTGATCAAAATTTTCCACTTCTACCGCTGCCCATTTCTCAAATTCATTGGCAGGATGAAAGTTTATAAAATGATCAGGAGTATATACTGTCATCGAGAGGAGCTCATCGTTTTTCGGATGCTTTATGCTACCTCGAAGGGGCATAAATTTTTTCCATAATGAGGCTACATCAAAATGTATGAAGCTCATGGTAGCTTTAATGCCAATCAACTTTCGATTTGACGCAAAAATAATTTCTGGAGAAATGCTTGTCATAGTTATTATTGAAAAGGGGAGACAATTGTATAAATGCATATTGTTAAGCCTTAAAAATAAAGCTTTTTGCTCAGGGTCGAAGAAATAGTTTCAGTAGGTTATACGATATTTAAAGTGTAAAAATAACACCTGTTTCTTTGATGATTCCTATAGATATCATACATTAATACTATAATCCATTCAATATGAGTCAAATAAAAATCCTTTGACTCCTTGATAACCCAAGTATTGATAAACACATAATCCATTTAAACTATCCTGATAACTATGGAACTAGCCCTAGAGAAAAACCTTGTAAAACGACCTGAATTCAAAGAAAAGTATGGCAATTTTATCGGGGGTAAATTTATCCCTCCAGTAAAAGGAGAGTACTTCGAAAACCGCTCACCTATTGACAATTCCTTGATTGCCCTTATGCCTCGATCAACAGAGGAGGATATCAAATTGGCATTGGATGCTGCTCATAGAGCAAAAACGGCATGGATGAGCACTTCTGCCACAGAAAGAAGTAACCTACTATTGAAAATTGCCGATATCATTGAAGAAAATCTGGAAATGTTGGCAGCAGTAGAAACGGTAGATAATGGGAAGCCAGTCCGAGAAACATTGAATGCCGACCTTCCGTTATGTGTAGATCACTTCCGCTACTTTGCTGGAGTAATACGTGCAGAAGAAGGCAGTGCTTCGGAGTTGGATGCTAACACATTGTCTCTGAATATTAAGGAGCCCATTGGAGTGGTTGCACAGATTATCCCGTGGAACTTTCCATTATTGATGGCCACCTGGAAAATAGCACCAGCTTTGGCAGCAGGAAACTGTACGATTGTTAAACCGGCAGAGCAGACACCAACCAGTATTATGGTATTGCTTGAACTGATTCGGGATGTATTGCCAGCAGGCGTACTGAATGTCGTTACAGGATTTGGTACGGAAGCCGGTAAGCCATTGGCGCAATCTTCAAGAGTGGGAAAAGTAGCCTTTACAGGAGAAAGTACTACCGGTAAATTGATCATGCAATATGCTTCCGAGAACCTGAATCCGGTCACCATGGAGCTGGGAGGTAAATCACCCAATATCTTTATGAAGAGCGTGATGGATGAGGATGATGAGTTCTTGGATAGATGTATAGAAGGTGCTGTTCTCTTTGCCTTTAATCAGGGCGAAGTTTGTACTTGTCCATCCAGAATCTTGGTGCATGAGGATATAGCAGACAAGTTCCTGGAGAAAGTTGTAGAAAGAACCAAGCAAATTAAAGTGGGACATCCGCTGGATAAAGAAACGATGGTGGGGGCACAGGCTTCCAAAGAGCAATTCGAGAAGATTTTATCTTATCTCAAGATTGGAAAAGAAGAAGGTGCTCAAGTATTGGCAGGAGGAAGTGCTTGCAAACTGAACACAGGTCTGGAAAATGGCTATTATATTGAACCGACTATTTTTAAAGGTAAAAATAGTATGAGAGTTTTTCAGGAAGAGATCTTCGGGCCAGTAACTTCTGTGACGACTTTCAAAACGATGGAAGAGGCAATTGCCATTGCTAACGATACGGAATACGGACTAGGAGCCGGCTTGTGGACAAGAGATACCCACGAAGCTTATCAGGTAGCCCGTAAAGTAGAAGCAGGAAGAGTATGGGTAAACAACTATCATTCTTATCCTGCACACGCTCCATTTGGAGGATATAAGAAATCTGGTTTTGGACGTGAAAATCACTTGATGATGCTGGATCATTACCGCAGAAACAAAAATATCCTGATCTCTTATGACAAAAAGAAACTAGGATTATTCTAGAGACTATCGCATAAACACACACGTCAGAGCTTAGATAAGCTCATCACTTGCTTTAAATGTGATTAAGGGTACTCCATTGTTGGGGTATCCTTTTTTATTGGTGGGGGGAAGTCAAAGAGCGCTTTGCTCGTGCCTCGCAGAAGCTGAACTCTTTGACTAGGAGTAGGAGGGGAGAGCTAATCATAAATTATCTAACTTCTTCTACCTCCGGAAGCTTATATGAACCATTCAATACGCTTTCTCCGGGACGATACACACGCATAAGGAAGTTCCAACCGTCTGTAATGTCCAAACGATTCTTTACGTCATCCGAGCAGTTTGTCGCAGATCCAAAGTGTACTGTAAACGTACCGTCATCGTTTTTAATAGTGTTGGTTTCATTAAGAATACAGTTCTCATTTTGCATCTTACCGTCTTTTCCATAGACTGTAATGGACCAAAAAGCGTTATTTTCAGGTATTTTATACGTTGCTTTATAACATTTATCTCCTGAAAGATTTCCACCATCGTAATTAATGTAGGTAGCTTCTTTGTTAGGGAAAAGTCCCCAGGCTCCAGCCACAGCTAAACGTCTACTTTTTTCATCAACTTCTTCTTTAGTACCAGACCATTCATCTGGATACTTATCATATTTGGCAAACTCCGAATTATATTCGTCATGTAGCGTTTTGAGCGAAGCTTGATCCCAATTAGGTGCTTTAAAAGGTTCCGAAGAGCTAGCTTTAATCTCAAATTGCTCCTGTAATTTATTGACCATTTCGAGCTCTTCTGAATCATCAGGGTCTAAAATTTGAATGCGAATAACTGCAAAAAGATAGCGGGTATCTTCTGGCAAATTATATGTACCTGCCTTATGGTAAATATCAGGAACATACATGTCATTGTCAGTCAACATTACAGACATGTAGCGATTGTCTGGCATCTTAGGAACGGTAAGTGTCGCCCCTCCTTTGGTATCAATTAAACCACCAGAGTAGACACAGTCTCGGTTCATACGGACAACTCCTTGATTGTCGAGAGGAGTCAATTTCTTGTAATGAAAGAAGGTGTTGATCGGAGCTAGCTTTGCATAATAGGTAAAGGTTTGATCCGTTTCTGCTCTCGCATAATTCTCGGGAGTTACCTCCATAGCTTCTTCCTCGCTACCTCTACTGTTACTTTCAGTATCTTGCTTTTGGGAGGTAGGACCACAAGCAATGATACATAACAATAGAAATGGAAGTGTCCAAAATGTTCTTTTCATAATTTTAAAGGTTAATAAATATTCTCAAATAAAACTTTGAATAGATATGAATGGTTCCTTTTTGATAAAAACAAAAAAGGCAGCAGAACCAAAGTCCCACTGCCTTTCAATATAATCTGATTAAGTAAAGCTCAACTCATCGAAGATGAAACTCAACGAGCGAAGCGCACTCAACTTCTCAACACTATTAAGCCTTCTCGATCTTCACATTAACCTTCAACTTATCAAGATCTACCTCAATACCTCCAGCAACTTCAGGTTGAACTACCAAGTCAGTCATCTGAGTTTCTTCGATGATATAATCACCATAGCTCGCTAAAGCAGAAGTGATCACACCATCACCATCTTCAATGGCTACCTTGATCTTATCCTGAATCTCTAGCCCCATATCCTTACGAAGGTTCTGGATCTTATTCACCAACTCACGAGCAAGACCTTCTTGTGTCAGCTCTTCTGTCAAGTTGATATCCAAGGCTACGGTGATGCCTGAGTCTTTAGCGATAGACCATCCTGGGATATCATCCGATTCGATGATTACATCCTCCAATGTTAGGTTAACCGCTTCTCCATTCACTTCAAAGCTAAGGGCCTGTGCCTGCTCAAAGCCAGCAATACCATCTTGGTCCAGGCTGTTGATATGTGCCGCAATACCTTTCATCAATTTACCGAACTTCTTACCCAATACTGGGAAGTTAGGCTTGATCTTCTTGACGAACATTCCTTTGTTTTCCTCTGTCAGGAACTCAATTTCCTTAATGTTCACCTCAGATTTGATGATGCTTTCTACGTGACGGATTTGCTCCGTTACTTTCGCATTCACATCTGGAATAAGGATACGTTGCAATGGCTGTCTTACTTTCAACATTTCTTTCTTACGGATTGCGTGTGTAAGGGATGAAATGTTTTGAGCCAATGCCATTTGCTCTTCCAGGTCTTTGTTGATCACTGCCTCGTTCGCTTCAGGGAAGTAAGCCGTGTGTACAGATACTGCAGTATCTTTCTTCGTTACCGCATTCAAATCTGTAAACAGACGATCCGCAAAGAATGGAGCGATTGGCGCCATCAGCTTAGAAATAGTTTCTAAACAAGTATATAGCGTCTGGTAAGCGGCCATTTTATCCGTACCATATTCTCCTTTCCAGAAGCGCTTACGGTTCAAACGAACGTACCAGTTAGACAGATCATCCATGGTGAACGACTGAATCGCACGTGCCGCTTTCGTTGGTTCCAGATTGTCGAATGCCTCATCTACTTCCTTGATCAAAGTATTCAACTTAGAAATAATCCAACGATCACTTTCTGTACGCTCTTCCATTGGAATATCCGCTTCCGCATACGTGAAGTTGTCCAGGTTAGCGTAAAGTGTGAAGAAAGAATACGTATTGTAAAGGGTTCCGAAGAACTTACGCTTCGTTTCCTGCAAGCCATCAATCGCAAACTTCAGGTTGTCCCAAGGGTTGGCATTCTCAATCATGTACCAGCGAGTAGCATCAGCACCGTGCTCGTTCATGGTCTCGAATGGGTTTACCACGTTTCCTTTACTCTTGGACATTTTCTCTCCTTTCGAATCCAATACCAGTCCATTGGAGATTACGCTCTTGAAAGCGACATCATCCATAATCATAGCGGCAATGGTATGAAGGGTAAAGAACCACCCTCTCGTTTGGTCTACCCCCTCTGCAATAAAGTTTGCAGGGAATGATTTCTCGAAAATCTCCTTGTTCTCGAATGGATAGTGCCACTGAGCGAAAGGCATCGCACCAGAGTCAAACCATACGTCTACAAGGTCTGTTTCACGGTACATTGGCTTGCCGCTGTCACTCAATAGGATCAAGTCATCCACATAAGGACGGTGCAAATCAATATCGTCTTTCAACTCACCGTTTTCAATATATTTAGGATTGTCAGGCATAACACCTGCCTCAAATGCTTTCTTAACTTCTGCTTTCAGTTCCTCAACAGAGCCAATACATTTTTCCTCTGCCTCGTCTTCTGTACGCCAGATTGGTAGTGGAGTACCCCAGTATCTTGAACGGGAAAGGTTCCAGTCTACCAGATTTTCCAGCCAGTTTCCAAAACGCCCAGTACCCGTACCTGCAGGTTGCCACTTGATGGTTTTGTTCAGTTCCACCAAACGGTCTTTTACTGAAGTCGTTCTGATAAACCATGAATCCAATGGATAGTACAATACCGGTTTGTCAGTTCTCCAGCAGTGAGGATAACTGTGCTCATATTTCTTTACTTCGAAGGCACGGTTCTCTTCTTTCAGCTTGATCGCCAAACGAACATCCATCGGCTTGTAGTCAGCAGCTCCGCTAACGGCATCATCCTCATATTCAGCCTTCACGAATTGTCCACCAAACTCGCCCATTTCTGTGACGTAGCGACCAGTTTTATCAACCAAAGGAACGTCTTTGCCTGTCTCATCTTTTACGGTGATGGCAGGAACACCCGCTTGCTGTGCAACGCGCATATCGTCTGCACCAAAAGTAGGAGCGATATGAACGATACCCGTACCGTCTTCAGTCGTTACATAATCACCAGGGATTACCTTGAAGGCAGCCTCTTTATTTTCTGGCGTTACGTAAGGCAATAGTTGCTCATAGTGGATATCGATCAATTCCTGACCGGTATACTCTCCTACGACCTTGAAAGGAATCACCTTGTCACCGCTTTGATAAGCCTCAAAGTCAGCCGCTTGTTGCTTAGCTGAGAAGTAAGCGTTGACACGGTCTTTAGCCATGATCACAGTGATTGGCTCATGGGTATACTGGTTCCATGTTTTGACCACAGCATACGTGATCTTAGGACCTACCGCCAAGGCAGAGTTGGAAGACAACGTCCATGGCGTAGTCGTCCATGCCAAGAAGAAAACATCTCCTTGAGCATCCTGGAATAGTTTCTCAGAAGCTTCGTTACGAACAACTTTAAGCTGCGCGGTAACAGTAGTATCTTTTACATCTCGGTAACAACCTGGTTGGTTAAGCTCGTGAGAACTCAATCCTGTACCTGCTGCTGGAGAGTAAGGTTGAATGGTATAACCTTTATAAAGTAGCCCCTTGTCATAAAGCTGACGAAGCAACCACCAAAGGGTCTCCATATAGTTTCTGTCAAAAGTGATATAAGGATCATCCAGGTCTACCCAGTAGCCCATTTGCATGGTCAACTCGTCCCATTGCTCCTTAAATTCCATTACCGTTTGTTTACAAGCTTTGTTGTAGTCATCTACGGAGATCTTGGTTCCGATATCTTCCTTGCTGATCCCAAGTTCTTTTTCCACTTTCAGCTCTACCGGAAGGCCATGGGTATCCCAGCCACCTTTACGGTTCACCTGAAAACCTTTTAGGGTTTTGTAGCGGCAGAAAATATCTTTTACCGTACGACCCATCACGTGGTGAATACCAGGAGCACCGTTGGCTGAAGGAGGTCCCTCATAAAAGACAAAAGAAGGCTTGCCTTCTCTGGATTTCACCGACTCTTCAAAGATTTTGTTCGTTTCCCAGTGCTTACGGACTTCTTGATTGACCGCCACCAGATCCAAACCTTTATATTCTTTATAACCCATGTTTAATTGACAAATTTGGAATTTGGACTTTGCTATAGGGTAGACACCCCCAAAAATCGATACGACTGGATGGATTTCCAGACTAAACGCAAAAATAAAAATATTTTTAAATCACTACCTGTAATTGCAGTATTTATTGATTGTTATTGTAAAAATATCAGTTTAATGTAAATGTACTCTCTAAAAATGGGGGGTAATGGAGGGATTTACAGGGATTTTGTGTTCACCATTTACTGGAACAAAACCCAAGGATCGATTGGTGATGCAAATAAAAAAATATGGTGCACTGTGTCTATTCATAGGAATGATTTCTTGTGGTGAATATCAGTATGCAGAGCATAATATTCCTATTGATGAACCCTTTACCCAGCGAGCGGTACGACAAGCAGAAACGCTGGACCGGAGAACCTCCCAATTCCGTGAAGAAAAGAGCTATCCTTTTTATCTCGGAGGAGAGGCTCGTTTTCACGTGCAGGTATATTATCAGAACAGGGATCCTTTAAAAGTGGTAGTCCGTATTGAGGACGGTCAATGGAAACAAGAAGAAGCGACCTATTACCTTACCAATGAAAAGGTTTTTTACATCCATAGTCATGGTGTCTTGCAAGAAGACTCTTTAGAATCGGAAATCTATTTCGAACGCAAGATTTACTATTTGGATGGAGAAGTAGGAAGAGCGGTAGAAAGGAGGGGACAAACTCCAGAATTACTTAAACAAGCAGATTATATTCCCTTCTCAACCGCAGTGATCAAACCGAAGTATACCGATTGGTATCAGTATATGTTGTATGAGAACTATTTACGCTCCGTGAAAGGCAAGGGTAAATTTACCTACAAGCTACAGGGAGTGGAAGAATCTCCAGAAGGGCAACATTTTTTGGTACTAGAGGGAGAGGATGGAGTCAAGGCGCGTTTCAAAATTATGGAGTCGGGCACGGAGTATCGGGCGTTGGAACAGCGTTTGCAGATCTATGAGGGAGAAAAAGTAGAGGTAGATTATATTGAGCAGGAACAACAAGGAACGGTGGAGTATATCTTTAATGAAATCAGCAAACGATAATTCTTTTGTTCATACCGCTACACGGCGTTTGTTAATTGAGCTTCGCTCGTTCATGATGTTTAGTTGAAGTGTAAAAACCCATTATGTGGATTTTATAGAAAAAACAACTAAACATCATGAACGCAATTGCGAAGCAACTGCAATTAAACATCATGAACATATTTTTTTGGACAAAATTGAGATATATTATTGCAGGATGCCCAAGTGATCACTTTCTTGCATTATATCTGTTCTATACTATAAAAAAGGCAGGTGTCCTGCCGTTCATAACAATTAAATAGCATCATGATGAACAATACCAGAAGACCAAGAAGAAACCGTAAATCTGCGGCAATTCGCCATATGGTCTCCGAAACACAGCTGACCGTTAATGACTTCATTTATCCTTTATTTTTGATTGAGGGAGAGAACACCAAAGAAGAGGTGGTCTCTATGCCGGGCATATTTAGGTATACGCTTGATTTGTTGCTGGAAGAAATTCGTGAAGCTATGGATCTAGGGATTATGACTTTTTGTGTATTTCCTAGCTTGCCAGAGAGCAAGAAAGATAAGATGGCCACGGAAAGCACCAATGAGGATGGCTTATACTTGGTAGCTTTAAAGACGATTAAGGAGAAATTTCCAGAAGTGTGCATCATGACCGATGTAGCGATGGATCCTTATAGTTCAGACGGGCATGACGGTATTGTGGAAAATGGAGAGATTCTGAATGATGAAACCCTGGAGGTATTGGCTAAAATGGCCGTGGCTCAAGCAAAGATGGGAGCGGATGTGATTGGTCCTTCGGATATGATGGACGGGAGAGTAGGCTATATTCGTGAAGCCCTTGATCAGGCAGGGTATACCAATGTATCGATCATGTCTTATACGGCTAAGTATGCGAGTGCATTTTATGGTCCTTTCCGCGATGCTTTGGATTCAGCACCTAAGTTTGGAGATAAGAAAACCTATCAGATGGATCCTGCCAATGCGACAGAAGCATTATTGGAAGCAGAACTAGATTATATGGAAGGAGCGGATATGTTGATGGTGAAGCCAGCTTTGGCTTATATGGATATCATCCGTTTGCTAAAAGACAATTTCAATATTCCGATTACAGCCTATAACGTTAGTGGAGAATATGCCATGATCAAGGCAGCTGCCGAAAAAGGATGGCTTGATGGAGAGAAGAGTATGATGGAAATGCTACTGAGTATCAAGAGGGCAGGGGCAGATGCTATTCTGACTTACTTTGCCAAGGATGCAGCAAGAATTCTGAAAAGGTAATTGAAATGGATGCGATACATCGCATCCATTTCGGTTAATTATTTGATTTTATAATTATTCAACTATCTTTAATTAAGTATTTACTGGAAATACTTATCAATCATTAACGTCTTCCTGCAAACACTGCAGTTATCTATCCGTTTAAACTTCAATGAAGAATTAACAATCACCTCACTTTCAATAACTGAAAATTAATCATTGAAAATTGATAATTAAAAAGGCCTTAAAACTAAAACACTTAAATAAAAATGATCTATAAAGACGAATTTCGAAAGTACGCCGTAAAAGGACAGGGAATCACTAGTAGCCTAGTAGATACGTATATGGGAAATGTAGAGAACATGACTCGTACCGTAATTGAAGAAAGAGACCGTAGATTTGCAGAAATCGACGTTTTCTCTCGTTTGATTGCAGACCGTATTATTTTCTTAGGGACTCAGGTAGATGATATGATCTCTAACGTGATTGTAGCTCAGATGCTGTTCTTGGAGTCGTTAGACCCTAAGAAAGATATCTTGATGTATATCAATAGCCCGGGAGGATCTGTTTATGCAGGACTAGGTATTTATGACACTATGCAATATGTGAAGCCCGATGTGAGTACTATTTGTACTGGTTTGGCTGCTTCTATGGGAGCTGTATTATTGTGTGGAGGAGCCGCTGGAAAGCGTTCGGCATTGCCACACTCTCGTGTGATGATCCATCAACCATTGGGAGGAGCGCAAGGACAGGCATCGGATATTGAAATCACAGCTCGTGAAATCCTTAAGTTGAAGGGAGAATTGTACGATATCATTTCTAAGCACTCTGGAGCCCCAGTAGATAAGGTAGAGAAAGATTCAGATAGAGATTACTGGATGAAAGCTTCTGAAGCAAAAGAGTATGGCTTGATTGATGAGGTGTTAACACGATAGTTCAGTAGCTCTCTATCGAATGAAAGAGTACTGTTTTCCAGATCGTTTATTGGATAATACAGTAGTGATACGCCATTGGTGTGTCCGATAATATAGATATAAAAAAGCAGCAAGGGTATACTTTGCTGCTTTCTATCTTAAAATTCGTATATTGAACTTTATCAGGATTATTTTTGTAATTTTGAAGTTATTGTTAATATAAAACGTTTACGGTTACGAATTTAAAAGTATGGAGTGAGCGAGAACTATTGCAATGTTCTCACTGATTGAAAGGACGCTCCTTCATATCTTTTGCTATTAATATAGATGTAGATGAGAAATACATGTTCATTTTGCGGGGCACCTAAGAGTGCCGTGGAGTTGATGGTTTCAGGACAAAATGCCCAAATCTGTAATAATTGTATTGAGCAGGTGCACCAAATCCTGATGGAGGAAAGAAGTGGGAAGGTTGATAAATACAAGAATGTCAACTTGATACCTCCTGCAGAAATGAAAAAACACTTGGACGAATATGTGATTGGGCAGGACAAGGCCAAAAGAGTTTTGTCGGTAGCAGTTTATAATCACTACAAACGTCTGATGCAAAAAGAGTCTGACGATGGGGTTACCATTGAGAAGTCTAATATCCTGATGGCCGGAAATACCGGTACAGGTAAAACGCTTTTAGCCAAAACACTGGCAAAAGCATTAGACGTACCTTTCTGTATTGCCGATGCTACGGTAATTACGGAAGCGGGTTACGTAGGAGAAGACGTTGAGACGATTCTTACACGATTGTTGCAGGCAGCAGATTATGATGTAGAAGCAGCAGAAAGAGGAATCGTATATATTGACGAAATTGATAAAATTGCCCGTAAGTCTGATAACCCATCCATCACTAGAGATGTAAGTGGAGAAGGGGTACAGCAGGCGTTACTGAAATTGTTGGAAGGGTCTATTGTCAACGTACCGCCACAAGGAGGACGTAAGCACCCTGAGCAAAAAATGATTTCAGTAAATACAGAAAACATTCTCTTCATTTGTGGAGGGGCCTTTGATGGTATTGCAGACCTTATTGCCAACCGTTTGAACACTCGTCCAATTGGTTTTGGAGGAGCAGATCACAACAATGCAATTGAAGATAAGGATGAACTACTAGAGTATGTAAATGCACAGGATATTCGCCACTTTGGCTTGATTCCAGAGCTTATTGGACGTCTTCCTGTAATTTCACACCTTCGTCCATTGTCAAGAGAGGCATTAAGAAGCATTCTTACAGAGCCAAAAAATGCTTTGGTAAAACAATACAAGAAATTGTTCGCTATGGAAGAAATAGAACTTTCTTTCACAGAGGATGCGTTAGAATATATCGTAGACAAAGCGGTAGAATATAATTTGGGAGCCAGAGGTCTGAGAAGTATTTGTGAGGCCATTATGCTGGATCCGATGTTTGAACTTCCTTCTATGGAAAGTAACGGGGAGACCAATTTTGTGATTGATGGAGCTTACGCCAAGGAGAAGTTTGAAACGTCTGCCACTGCAAAACGTCTGCATGTCGCTTAATTTGACTATTAACCCTAAACGATAATTAACATATGGATATGATGGAAATGCTTGGCAAACTGAAAGAAGTACAAGCCAAGTTGAAAGAAGCACAGGATAATCTAGTACACATCACGGCAGAAGCAGAGTCTGGTGCCGGTATGGTAAAGGCTGTCGTAAACGGCAAGAAGCAAGTGGTGAAGATTGACGTGGATGAGTCACTTTGCAAACCGGAAGATAAGGAGATGATGCAGGATTTGATTATCGCTGCAATCAATAAAGCAATGGAAGAAGTGGAAGGAAAGGCTCAGGCGGAAATGCAAAAGCATACGCAAGGGATGATGCCTCCAAATATTCCAGGAATGGATTTTGGTTTTTAATCCATAGAGCCAAAGATATAGTATTATATAAGAGAGGCTGTCCCATAACCATGTGACAGCCTCTTTATTTTTGACCTTACTTTTTACATGAGCATGTCTGATATTGCGATAGTTATACTCAACTATAATGGAAGCGTCTTCTTACAACGCTTTCTTCCCAATGTATTAAAGTATTCTCCAGGTGCTGAGGTTATTATTGCTGATAATGCCTCGGATGATGATTCCAAAGTATGGATAGAGGCAAATTACCCTAAGGAGGTACATTGGATTCAATTGAAAGAAAACTATGGGTTTTGTGGAGGATATAACGCTGCCTTGAAGCAGTTAAAGCACAAGTATTTTGTGCTTCTCAACTCTGATGTGGAAGTGTCAGAGGGATGGCTGGAGCCTATGTACAGTCTACTGGAGAAAAATCCACATATAGGAGCTTGTCAGCCCAAGATTAAGATGCAGGCAGATAAACGCTACTTCGAGTATGCTGGAGCTGCAGGAGGGTATATCGATCGATTGGGTTACCCTTTTTGTAGAGGAAGAATTTTTGATGAGGTAGAGCAGGACTTGGGACAGTATGATGATGAAAGGCCGGTGTTTTGGGCTACTGGAGCATGTATGATGATTCGTAGTGCTCTTTATCAGGAGTTAGGAGGCTTGGATGAACGTTTCTTCGCACATATGGAGGAAATAGACCTTTGTTGGCGATTACAGCGGGCAGGGTATGAGGTGTGGTACACCGGAAAAAGTGAAGTATATCACGTGGGTGGAGGGACACTTCCTTATAACAATCCCCGAAAGACCTATTATAACTTTCGGAACAGTTTGATGATGCTTTATAAGAATCAGCCGGCTTCGTCTTTATTGTTGATTATATTCGCTCGTTTGGTGCTCGATGGAGTAGCAGCTCTAAAGTTTGCTTTGGATGGAGAGCCCAAACATATAGGTGCTATTTTAGCGGCCCATTTTTCTTTTTATCGACACATTCCGGGTTTGCAAGCTACTCGAAATGCATTCTCTAAGCATTCCTCAAAGAAGAATAATAAGGTTACCCTTCAGGGCAAATGGAAGGGGCTACTTGTTTTTTCTTTTTTCCTGAAAGCCAAAAAAACATTCCCAGAGTTGATAAAGGAAAGTACAGCTGCTGCTTCTGAAACAAATAGACAGTACAACGAAATTTAAGGGCTTTTGGTACTTAAATCCTTTTTTTTAGTACAAAATCGTTAAAAAAAAATCCGCAATAATGATTTAAGGCATAGAAGTTGTATTAATCCATTACCGAATTGAATCAAAGTTCACTTCGATGCGTTATTTTATAATATTTTAAGAAATAAAATAATGTATTGGTTGAGAATTTGCGTATTCTTGGAATGCATTCAACTTATATTAAATTGGATTATTTGGAAGGGGAATGAATTATCCTGATATTCAGCATGAAAATTCCCTATAAAAGTAAATGAGGATTATGAATAAGTACACTACAGTTGTAACATCGGCTCTGGTTGTAGGTTCAATGGCACTAACGAACTGCGCCGGCCTTAAGGCAGATAAGGTTGCGAAAAACCAAGAGCTAACAATTAAGCCATCACCACTTGAGTTGCACGGAGACTCAGTGATTTTCAACGCTAACGCAAAATTGCCAGCGAAATTGATGAAGGAAGGTTATACATATGACCTTGACGTTCAATTTAACCCTTCAAACGGTGAGCCAATCGAGGCTGGTACAATTTCTTTTGTAGGTAATGACTTCGCAGGTTCTGAAGCTCCGGCAGAAATGAACGAGCGTCTAGCATTTGCTTACAACGAGGAGATTGGTAACGGTCAGTTGGAATTCTTAGGTCGTGTTTCTAAAGAAGGAAGCGAGAAGACTACAGAAACTAACAAAGGAACATTCGCAGCGGTCCCTGGTGATGTAAAAGGAGTAATTACTACTTCTAGATTGGCAGCGCCTACATTCATGGCAGTATATGCTGATCACGGATACAACACTGGCGAAGAGTATGAGCCACAGTACGTAGATTTCTACTTCTTGAAGAACTCTGCTGCTTTGAGATACTCTGAGAAGAACGGTGAAATGGGTAAGAAATTGAAGAACTACGTTTCTGAGAAGAACCCTACAAAAACAGTTACTATTACAGGTTCTCACTCTCCTGAAGGACCAACAGATATCAACACGAAATTGGCGAACCAGCGTCCAGCTGCAGTTGAAAAATACTACGACCAACTTCAGAGCAAATACAGATACTCTAGCGAGGAAAAGCCTCAGTTCGTAACGAAGCCAGTAGTAGAAAACTGGTCTGCGTTCAGAGATCTATTAACTGCTTCAGACAAGTTTACTGATGCTGAGAAGGATGAGATCCTTTCAATCGTAAACGGTGCAGGTGACTTCGTTTCTAAAGAATTGAAACTTCAGTCGCTTTCTTCTTACAAGAAAATGCTTAGATACGTTTACCCTCCTTTGAGAAACGCAAAAGCAGAGATCTTGAAACTTAAGGAGAAAAAAGAGCCAGCAGTAATCTATGACTTGGCTAAGAAAATGGCTAACGGTCAGGAAGGTCTTGAGGCATTGAGCAACGAGGAACTTCTTTTCGCTGCAGCTGAGTTGACTCCTTCTCTAGACGAGAAAAAAGCAATCTACGAAACAGTATTGAGAAAAGGTGAGAACGCAGTAGCGTATAACAACCTTGGTGCTGTAATGTTCGAGATGGCGAAGAAAGAAGAAGGTGACAAGCAAATCGAAATGATCAAAGCAGCAGTTCCTCACTTCGAGTCTGCAGCTAAAATGGGTGCTGATGCAGCAGCTGAAGCTTCTGCAAACCTTGCAGGTGCTCACTTGATGCTAGGTGACTTGAACGCAGCGGAAGCAGCTTTGGCTAACGCTAACTCTTCTAGCGCTTCTGTTACAGCAGCAACTAACGCTGTAAAAGGTTACGCAGCAATCAGAGCTGGTAAATATGACGAAGCAATCAACTACTTGTCTTCTGCAGGTAACGATGCTGACGTTCTTTACAACAAAGCTTTGGCTTACACGTTGAAAGCGAGCAAAGACATGAGCGGTGACTACAGCCAAGCAGCTGCAGCATTGAAAGAAGCAAAAGATGCTAACGATAGCGCTAAAGTAAACTACTTGGCAGCAATCGTAGCAGCTAGACAAGGAGATGCAGCAGCATTGACTACTGCTTTGACTGCAGCAATCGCAAAAGATAGCGCTTATGCTGAGAAAGCAGTTACTGACCTTGAGTTCGTAAACTTCAAGGACGCAGTAATGGCGGCTTCTAAATAATTATACTTCACATCAAATAAATCATTGATGTAAAGTAGAAAGCCTGTCACTTTATGTGACAGGCTTTTTTTCGTTCTTTCTTCTGCCTCCTCTAGTATCCAATGTAACCTTATAACCTATACCTTCTACCTTTTCCCTTTTTTTTTCCTATCTTGGCGGTCGAAAAACGAAATGTCTGTATTAACGATTAAAATGCACTTTTAAAGGAAATACCATGAGAGAAATTCAATTTAGAGAAGCCTTGAGAGAAGCAATGTCCGAGGAAATGAGAAGAGATGATAAAGTCTTTATCATGGGTGAGGAAGTAGCAGAGTACAATGGTGCTTACAAGGTAACTCAGGGAATGTTGGACGAGTTTGGTCCTGATCGTGTGATTGACACTCCTATTGCTGAGTTAGGGTTTGCAGGTATCGGTACGGGTGCCGCAATGAACGGTCTAAGACCAATTATTGAGTTTATGACGTTCAACTTCTCATTGGTAGCAATTGACCAAATTATCAACGGTGCGGCAAAGATTTATTCTATGTCAGGTGGACAGTATACTGCACCAATGGTATTCAGAGGGGCAACAGGTAACGCTGGACAGCTAGCAGCACAGCACTCTCAAAACTTTGAGAACTGGTATGCGAATACCGCTGGTCTTAAAGTAGTCGTTCCTTCCAATCCATATGATGCAAAAGGATTATTGAAGTCAGCCATCCGTGATGACAATCCAGTAATTTTCATGGAGTCAGAGGTGATGTACGGTGACAAGGGAGAAGTACCTGAGAGCGAGTACCTGATTCCAATCGGAGTAGCAAATGTTACGAGAAGAGGAGATGATGTAACTATCGTATCTTTCGGTAAAATGATGAAAGTAGCACACGAAGCTGCAGATCAATTAGCAAAAGAGGGCATTAACGCAGAGGTGATTGACCTTCGTTCTGTGAAGCCAATCGATTATAAAGCGGTTGTTGATTCAGTAAAGAAAACAAACCGTTTGGTGATTGTAGAGGAAGCATGGCCAACTGCATCCCTTTCTACAGATATCTCTCACCACGTACAGCGTAACGCATTTGACTTCCTGGATGCTCCAATCATGAGAGTGAACTCTCTGGACGTACCAGTAGCTTATGCACCAACACTACTACAAGCAGCTCTTCCAAGTGTAGAGCGTACAGTAGAGGCTGTGAAGCAAACGTTGTATAGAAACTAAGACTTTTCCGTAACGGTTAAGTTATAAAGCATAAAAAAGCCCTGAGGTGTGTATACATCTCGGGGCTTTTGTTCATCCGCTACACGGCGTATGTTAATTGAGCTTCGCTCGTTCATGATGTTTAGTTGAAATATATAAAATAAGGTTCGAAATTGATCTATCATACTGCCACACAGCTTTGTTGAATCGTTGAATCGGGCTTCGCTCGTTGATTCGAGTTGAATTGTTGATTGAGGTGTATACTAATACTCATACAACATATCAACTCGAATCAACGAGCGAAACTCAATTCAACTCTCCGAAGGAGAAATTCAACGAATCAACAAATTACTTGCTGATGCTTTTTTTAGTAAACAAAGCTTTGAGCTCTGTAGCGTCATCGGGGCTCATACGTCCACCCAATATCAAACGTAGTTGTCGTCGTCTAAGCGCACTCTCATAGAAGTCTTTTTCTTGGTCTGTCTCAGGTTCTATGCGGGGGACAGAAATAGGGTTTCCCGATTGATCGATAGCAACAAAAGTCATAAATGCCGTATTGCATTCGACTATAGTACCTTTCTGCATATTCTCCGTATTGACCTTGATGTAAATCTCCATAGAAGAGTTAAATGCTCTGGTAACTTTAGCTTCCAATGTGATGACATCTCCCAGGGCAGGAGAGCTCTTAAAAGAGATGTTATCGACAGAGGCTGTAACAACTGCCCGATTACAATGCTTTTGGGCGGCAATAGCGCCAATAACATCCATCATATGCATCAAGCGACCTCCCATTAGGTTGCCATATGTATTGGTGTCATTGGGGAGTACAATCTCCGAAGAAATGACATAGGAGTCTTTGGGATGTTTAAATACCTTGCTCATTGTTTAATGTGTTGAGGCGACTTACGCCGCTTGTTGAGAAGAACTTCATTCTGTTGAGATTCACCTTCGGTGAGTTGAGATAGTTTATTGATCCTCACTTTTGGTGAATTGAAATCGTTTAATTGAATTGATCTATATATAGTAGTTAAGATTGAAGCTATCGTATGATATCAGTTTAGAGACTCCATGTAATGGGTTACCGCTTATCGTTTTCGTTTATAAACAATAAGCGATAACCGATAAACCTGTATATTATCCCGCAAACAGCGACAGGATTAATTTTAAACATTATAGAATAAGTAATTTCACTGCTCACTGCTCACTGCTCACTGCTCACTGCTCACTGCTCACTGCTCACTGCTCACTGCTCACTGCTCACTGCTCACTGCTCACTGCTCACTGCTCACTGCTCACTGCTCACTGCTCACTGCCAAGCATCTTCTCCCTTGAACTTTACAAAGCAAAATCCACCATAATCTTCTTCTTCCAGTGTTTTCTCGTCAATCTTGGTGATCTTGAGCATACGTTGATTTCTTTCATCTCCTACGGGAATAACCAATATACCGCCTACCTTAAGTTGTTGCAACAGGGCTTTAGGAACATGAGGTGCACCTGCAGTCACAATGATTTTATCAAAAGGAGCTGCAGAAGTTAGTCCTTTGGAGCCATCACCAAAAATAAAGTTGGCCTTGTATCCTAGGGAGGTTAAGAGCTTTTGTGCCTTAAGGTGTAGTTTACGTACTGTTTCTATTGTATAAAGCTTAGCGCCTAACTCTAGTAAAACGGCTGCTTGATAGCCAGACCCAGTACCTATTTCGAGAATCTTATCTCCAGGTTGCACTTGTAGTAACTCGGTTTGGAAGGCAACTGTATAGGGTTGTGAAATGGTTTGTCCTTCTCCAATAGGAAAAGGCTTATCCTGATAAGCATGTTCTTCAAAAGCACTGTCCATAAAGAAGTGTCGAGGGATTTTTCGGATTGCCTCCAATACGTTTTCAGCTTGAATGCCTTTCTGAGCAATTCCCCTAACAAGCGTGTTCCTCTTTCCTTTGTGTTTATAACTATCAATCACTGTTGTGTCACTTTGTTGGCTAATGATGAAATATTGCTGTGGATATCTTAGTTTGATTCAATAAAGATACGTAAATTCTTAGAGAGATATGTTTTTGTCTCTAAAGGCTTTTTAAGGGGTGTTAAATTAGTTGTTGATAATCAGAGGATTGTTTTCCTTCTTTAAGAAAAGAATTGTGAAAGGTTGTAATAAGTGAAATCATCTATTACTTTTGCCATTCAAATTTACAGGGTGCCGTGGCCGAGTGGCTAGGCATCGGTCTGCAAAACCGAGTACAGCGGTTCGAATCCGCTCGGCACCTCTACAACAGTTATCAGTGAAAAGTTAAGAGTGATGAGTTTATTATTCTTATTAAACAATTCATAACTCATCATTGAAAACTGTACACTGAATAGGGTGCCATGGCCGAGCGGCTAGGCATCGGTCTGCAAAACCGAGTACAGCGGTTCGAATCCGCTTGGCACCTCTACAACAGTTATCAGTGAAAAGTTAGAAGTGATGAGTTTATTATTCTTATTAAACAATTCATAACTCATCATTGAAAATTGTACACTGAATAGGGTGCCGTGGCCGAGTGGCTAGGCATCGGTCTGCAAAACCGAGTACAGCGGTTCGAATCCGCTCGGCACCTCTACAACAGTTATCAGTGAAAAGTTAAGAGTGATGAGTTTACTATTCTTATTAAAAACTCATCACTCCAAACTCCTCACTAAAAAAGGTGCCATGGCCGAGCGGCTAGGCATCGGTCTGCAAAACCGAGTACAGCGGTTCGAATCCGCTTGGCACCTCTCTTTAATTTTTAATGAAGAATTATCAATTATTCATCTCTTAGGAGAAGTATTATTCTTGAAAATTGAAAATTAATCATTGAAAATTAAAAAAAGATGCTCAGGGATACGTTTTCCAACAGAACGTATTTCTGAGCTTTTTTTATATGCCCTTCATTTTGTGAGGATTATCGTTGCTCCTGTTTCCCCTATCTTGGGAGCTATCAGTAAGGTGTTATTTAAGGGATCTTAATTTTTTCACGTTTTTTCTTGGAATTTTATTACAAGTGTAAAAACATCTCTTATTAACAGTTAGTCTATAATTTAGAGTAGATCTAAATAAGGAATAAAAGTCACTATTTTTTTATAAAAAACTGATAATCAGCTTTTTATAAGTATGATGAAAGTCATTCTTTTGACTTTTTCTAAATAGGGATCACTGTATTGTACAACGTAAATGTTTGAATAATACTAAGTCAGTGTTAGATTTGCGCGATGAATGGTTTAAAGTGTAAACGAAACTAAACTAATAAGTTTTATAAACCCCTTTTAAAGTATGAGTATCGGCAGAAGTGTTACAAGGTTACGTTATGCTCTGATGATCGTGATGGGACTTCTCTTCTCTTCAAGTGCTTTTGCACAGGAAGCGGCGGGAATTCCGGCGGATGAGGCATCCGTTGCAGCGGGTCAGGAGTTATTTGATGGCAACTGTGCGTCTTGTCATAATGTACATCAGGATATGATCGGCCCAGCGCTGAAGAATGTGTACGAGAGAAGAGACGTAAAGTGGTTGCAAAACTTTATCAAGAATCCTTCGAAGGTGAAGGATAGTGGAGATGCTTACGCAGTTGCACTTTTCGAGAAATGGGCGCCTACAGTGATGCCTGCTCAGCAGCTAAGTAACGATGAGATTGTACAAGTGCTAGCTTACGTGAAGCACTCTACAGAAAATCCTCCGGTAGCAAAAACAGCGGAAGCAACAGAAACAGCAGGTTCAGCTCCAGCAGCTGCAGGTGTTGATTCTAACCTTCTATTGGTTGTCATCGGTGTATTGGTAGTATTGTTGGTGATCGTGTTGGTAGTATTGGTAGCTTTGGCTTCTGTACTTTCTAACTACCTTAAGCAACAAAAAGGATTGACAGCAGAGGATGCAGATTACGTAAACCAGCGTTTTGACCTTGGAGCAGTATTGAAGAGCCAGGCCTTTATCGGTTTTGTTTCTTTTGTATTCGTTATCCTTGTAGCAAAAGCATTGTTGGATGGCGTAATGGGTATTGGTGTTCAGCAGGGATATGCTCCTGATCAACCAATCAAGTTCTCTCACAAACTACACGCAGGGTACTACGAGATCGATTGTCAGTACTGTCACACGGGTGTAGAGAAATCTAAAAACGCTAACATCCCTTCAGCAAATATCTGTATGAACTGTCACAGCCAGGTTAGAACAGATTCTGAAGAGATCCAAAAAATCTATGCTGCGATCGAGAATGATCAGCCGATCCAGTGGGTGAGAATCCACAACCTTCCTGACCTTTCTTACTTCAACCACTCACAGCACGTGAAAGTTGGTGGCGTGGAGTGTGAAACTTGTCACGGCGATATCAAGGAGATGGAAGTGGTGCAACAGCACTCAATGTTGACCATGGGATGGTGTATCGACTGTCACAGACAGACTGATGTGAATGCAAAAGGTAATGCTTATTACGATAGAATCGTTGAGCTACACAATTCGAACACAAAAGCACCGATGAAAGTAGAGGATATCGGAGGTTTGGAGTGTGCGAAATGTCACTACTAATCACATCCCGTTTCAAGTGAATAGTTTTTTATAAGATTTCAAGTTAACTGGAAATATAATGAGTAAGAAGACATATTGGAAGGGCTTTGAGCAACTGACAAATGACCCTGACTTTGTGAAGCATGCAGATAAAGAGTTCGCAGAAGATCTTCCTATCAAGGATGCTTACGGCGACAACTCTGATGCGATGGAAGGGGAAGGTACTCGTAGAGACTTCCTTAAAGTGATGGGATTCTCAGTAGCAGCAGTGACACTAGCAGCTTGTGAGGCGCCAGTAAAAAAGGCAATCCCTTACCTAAACAAACCTGAAGAAGTTGATCCAGGAGTAGCGAACTATTACGCTTCTACTTATATCGACGGATCAGATTACGTGCCAGTTGTAGTGAAAACTCGTGAGGGTCGTCCGATCTTCATCGAGGGTAACACCTTCTCTACAATGACTAAAGGAGGTATGTCTGCAAGAGCAGCGGCTTCTGTAATGGCATTGTATGACAATGAAAAAGCGAAAAACGCAACGAAAAGTGGAAAAGAGATCGCTTGGGACAAATTGGATGCTGAAGTAACAGCAGGTCTTAAGGGAGCTTCTAAAGTAGCAGTTGTTTCTAATTCAATTGTTTCTCCATCTACTAAAACTGTCCTTGACGGTTTTACTTCAAAATATAATGCTGAGCTGGTACAGTACGATCAAGTAACGCTTTCTGCGTTGGTTGAGGCGAACAAGCAGCAGTTTGGCGCAGCAGTAGTACCAAGCTACGACTTCTCTAAAGTAGAGTCAGTAGTATCATTTGGTGCTGACTTCTTGGGTACTTGGTTGTCTCCTGAAGAGTTCACAGCGAACTTCATGGAAACAAGAAAAGTAGGCCCTCAAAAGAAAGATATGTCTCAGTTGCACGTGTTTGAATCAATGCTTTCAATCACTGGTGCACAAGCAGACTACAGAACTCCTGTTAAACCATCTGAGGAAGGATTGGCAGTAGCAGCACTTTACAATGAGATTGCAAAAGCAACAGGTGCAGCTACAGTAGCTACTTCTTACAAAAATGAGGCAATTGCTAAAGCAGCTAAATCGCTATTGGCAGCAAAAGGAGCTTCTATCGTTGTTTCAGGAATCAATAACGTAGCAGTTCAGACACTGGTGAATGCAACGAACCAATTGTTGGAGAACTACGGTAAGACAATCGACTTAGAGCGTCCATCATTCCAGAAGCAAGGAGATGACAAGAAGATGAACGAATTCGTTACTGACCTGAAAGCAGGTAAGTACGATGCTGTAATCTTCTATAACGCTAACCCTGTTTACGATCACCCAAGAGGTGCTGAGATTGCAGCGGGTATCAAGAAAGTGAAACTATCTGTTTCAACAGCAGACAGATTGAATGAGACAGCTTCTCTTTGTATCTACAATGCACCAGACAGCCACTTCCTAGAGGCATGGAACGATGCAGAGCCTAAGAAAGGATTCTTCTCATTGGGTCAGCCTACAATCTCTACCATCTTCGCTACACGTCAGGCACAGGAATCATTCCTTGTTTGGGCTGAGGATGAGCGTGAGTATGAGGAAGTATTGAAAGCGAACTGGAATAAGCTTTATGCGATCGCAGGATCAGAGGAGTCTTCTTTCGAGAAGTTCTGGGTAAGAGCATTGCACAATGGTGTGGTAGAAACTACTGCAGACTATGTGTCAGCGCACGAAGCAGCAAGCACTTCTGTAAGCTACAGCGCAACAGCAGACGTAGCAGCGGCAGGAAACGCTATCAAAGCAGCTTACAAGCCTACAAAAGGATTTGAGCTAGCAATTTATACTCCAGTAGTAATGGGAGCTGGTACACAAGCCAACAACCCAATGCTACAGGAAACACCAGATCCAATCACTCGTGTAACTTGGGGTAACTACATCGCGATCAACCCGGCAGATGCTAAGGAGTTGGCAGTAGATGAGGAATTCGAGGTAAACAAAGGTGTGGTGAAGGTAACAGTAGCTGGTCAGGAAGTAAAGATGCCTATCGTACTTCAGCCAGGTTTGCCAAGAGGTGTAGTAGCAATCCCTACAGGTTACGGTAGAGGTGAGGAAGCTGGTAAAGTAGCAGTTCAGGCTGCTGGTTTCAATGCATTCACTTTGGTTCCTGCTACAACTGGTCATTTGAACTTCAACGTAACAGCAGGAGTAACTGTTGAGGCGACAGGAGAGCAAGGTCAATTGGCACAAACACAGACACACGAAACGATCATGGGTCGTGAGTCTATCATCCAGGAGACTACACTTGGAGAATATAAGAAAAACCCAGCAGCGGCTCGTTACCAGGTAATGATTACTTCTTTGGAAGGAAAAGTGAAGCCTGAGAACGTTTCTGCATGGGATATCCAAAACGACGGTTACGCTAAGCAGGATCGCGATAAGAGCGAAAACGCACTTTGGTTCGATCGTCTAGGATACGAGGCGGATACGCACGATTACAACGGACACCACTGGGGTCTTGCAATCGACCTGAACAGCTGTACAGGTTGTGCGGCTTGTGTGGTTTCATGTCATATTGAGAACAACGTTCCTATCGTAGGTAAGGAAGAGGTGATCAAGCGTCGTGAAATGCACTGGATGCGTATCGACCGTTACTATGCGCACGAGGAAGTTGAGGTAGCAATGCCTGACGACTACAAGAAAATGGAGAAAGCAGTGGAGAACCCAGAGGTTGTATTCCAGCCGATGATGTGTCAGCACTGTAATAACGCTCCATGTGAGACGGTATGTCCAGTAGCAGCAACTACTCACTCTTCTGAGGGACTTAACCAGATGACTTACAACAGATGTATCGGTACGAAGTACTGTGCAAACAACTGTCCTTACAAAGTACGTCGTTTCAACTGGTTCAAGTACCACAACAACGATGAGTTCGATTACCACTTGAACAATGATTTGGGTAAGATGGTATTGAACCCTGACGTTACAGTACGTTCTCGTGGTGTGATGGAGAAATGTTCAATGTGTGTTCAGAGAATCCAGGCAGGTAAATTGGAAGCGAAGAAAGAAGGTCGTCCAATGCAGGATGGAGATGCAACAACAGCTTGTGCATCAGCTTGTCCTTCAAATGCGATCACTTTCGGTGACTTCAACGATCCTAACTCAAAAATCAGAAAACTGGTGGAGAGTGAGTTGGAAGAAAGAGCATACAACGTATTGGACGAAATCAACACGAGACCAAACGTTTGGTATACGGCTAAAGTCAGAAACAAAGACAGTCACAATGCATAATTGATACATGGATGATCTGGTCAGGCCCCCTGACCAGACATTCCTGTTAAGGTTAATGGTCTAAGCATAATAATTTTAAATAATAGATATGGAAATCGTATCAAAAGTTCGTGAACCACTGGTAACCGGTGGGAAGACGTACAAAGATATCACAGAGGATGTTTGCCGTCCGGTAGAGGCAGCTCCTAACGTACGCTGGTTAGGTGGTATGGCCATCGCACTAGTACTATTGTTTACCGGAGGATACTTTATGGGCGAGATGCTTTGGTATGGTATCGGTAAGTGGGGTCTTAACAAGTCCGTTCAGTGGGCTTGGGATATCACCAACTTCGTATGGTGGGTAGGTATCGGTCACGCCGGTACGTTGATCTCAGCGGTATTGTTGTTGTTCCGTCAGAAATGGAGAACGTCAATTAACCGTGCAGCGGAGGCAATGACAATCTTTGCCGTTATTTGTGCCTTGCTATGGCCAGTAATTCACATGGGTCGTCCATGGGTAGGTATGTATTGGGCACTTCCTTTGCCTAACGCATTTGGTTCGCTTTGGGTGAACTTCAACTCACCACTACTTTGGGACGTATTCGCGATCTCGACATACTTCTCAGTATCTTTGGTGTTCTGGTTCATTGGTTTGATTCCTGACTTTGCTACCATTCGTGACAGAGCAGTATCACCAGTATCAAGATTGATCTACGGTGCACTTTCTATGGGCTTCAACGGTTCAGCGAAAACTTGGATGCACTACGAATCAGTTTCTTTGATTCTTGCAGGTCTTTCGACACCACTAGTACTTTCAGTACACACCATCGTATCTTTTGACTTTGCTACTTCAGTAATCCCAGGATGGCACACGACTATCTTCCCTCCTTACTTCGTAGCAGGTGCGATCTTCTCTGGTTTCGCAATGGTATTGACACTAATGCTAATCACGAGAAAGCTTTACAAACTAGAAGACTATATCACTATGGAGCATATCGAGATGATGAACATCATTATCACGGTAACAGGTTCTATCGTAGGTATCGCTTATATTACTGAGTTTTTTATCGCATGGTACTCAGGTGTTGAGTACGAGCAGTACGCATTCGTTAACCGTATGACTGGTCAGTACTGGTGGGCATACTGGTCAATGATGGGCTGTAACGTAATCTCTCCACAGTTGTTCTACTTCAAGAAAATCAGAACAAACCTTTACATCACGTTTGCTTTGTCTATCGTGGTAAACATCGGTATGTGGTTCGAGCGTTTCGTAATTATCGTAACGTCTCTACATAGAGACTTCCTTCCGTCAAGCTGGTTGTACTTCCACCCAACGATTCACGACGTGATGACATACGTATTTACGTTCGGTTTATTCTTCACATTGTTCCTACTATTCTCGAAGTTCTTCCCAGTAGTCAACATGGCCGAGGTAAAATCGATTTTGGCTGACTCTGACTCTAAAGTATACAGAGGAAGAAGAACGATTTCTGATGAGGATGTTCCTGCGGAGCACCGCACATCACAAGAAGAAGTAGTAGAAGCAGCTGCCCCTTCAATCTTTTAATCAAGAAGCATAGGAAAGAAACATGGAAAAGAATAGACACTATACACTAGGTATTTTCGGCAACCACAACTTGTTGCTGAAAGCGGTAAAAACTCTTAGAGCAAAAGGTGTGAAAATCCATGAGGTATTTACTCCTTACCCAGTGCACTTCCTGGAAGATGCACTAGGGTACAAGAGATCATGGATGCCAAGAGCCGCATTTGGATTTGGTGCGTTGGGTACTACCTTGGCAATCGCTTTGCAAACTTGGATCATGGGGATCGACTGGCCAATGATCATTGGCGGTAAGTCTTTCATCGCGATTCCTGACTTTGTGCCAATTACATTCGAATTGACGGTACTATTGTCAGCATTCGGTATGGCAGGTACTTTCTTCGTATCACAAGACCTGAAACCTCACAAGGTACCAGTAGTTTTTGATAGAAGACAGTCAGACGATAAGCACGTATTGGCCGTAGACCTTGCGAAAAACAAAATTAGCGAGGAGGAAATCCAAACGTTATTGTCAGAGCTAGGAGCAGAAGAAGTGAAGAGAAAAGATTTGACAGATAAAGAAATCAAAGGAAACTTTGTGGATTATCTGATCGATCTATTCACCAACGGAGTTACGGACTCTGCACGTAAGCTTAGCTAAGTGGAATCGAATCTAGAATTTAAAAATTTTCGCAAAATGCGTATCAATAAAATCATCTTGGGAATCGCAGCCGCAGCAGGTTTGACTGCTTGTGGTGCAGAGGGCAACGATCCGGGGTTGGAGTATGCTCCACAGATGTATCACTCAATCCCTTACGAGCCACTATCGCAAATGACAGAGTCGGAAGTACCGACAGGTCTTTTCGAGAGTCTTTATGATTACTATACCAACACCAACCCATTTGTGGATAGCAGAAAGGGTGGTAAAAAGGTAATCAACATGATGGAGCCAGTAGAAGGTACTGTTGCCCGTCAGAACTATAAAGCTGTTACAGGTTCTTTGAATGCGGCTCCAGATCAGGCGTTGCTATATTACAAAGATATCAAGGCAGAAGACCTTGAGCTTGCTCAGGCAGTAGAGAATCCTTTGGAGGACTCTAAAGCGGTTGTTGCTGAGGGTAAGCGTCTGTATGAGAGCTATTGCCAACACTGTCACGGTACAGATGGTAAAGGGAAAGGTAAAGTATCCGAAGCATTTATGGGTATTGCTAACCTTACTGGTAAGAGCACGAAAGGTAAAACAGACGGACATATCTTCCATATCATTACGCACGGACAAGGGAACATGTGGCCTCACGCTTCACAGGTGAACCCAGAAGAGCGTTGGAAGATCGTGAAATATGTAAGAGTACTTCAAGGAAACTAATAATACAGAAAACAATGGCTCACGTAGATGTTGATATCAATAACGTGCAGGAGAAATTTGAGTTCTCTGCATCGTTAAAGAAAAAAATATTCACAATCGGAGGCATCGGACTAGTGTCTTTTGTTCTTGGGATTGTGTTCATGATGATGGGTGGTGGTCATGACGAGCACCACGCAGCAATGGATGCTGCTTCTAACCTGGCTTCAGTTGCGGCTGACGGTCACGGAGCAGATGCAGGTCACCACGAAACCGCTTCATGGTTGAAAATGTTGAAAACAAGTTTGTGGATGAACGGTGTATTCTACACTGGAGTAGCACTTTTGGGCTTCTTCTTCTTCACAATTCAGTTCGCAGCAAACGCAGGTTGGTCAGTACCAGTTCAGCGTGTGATGTTGACTTTCGGTAACTTCCTGCCTTACGGTGGTGCAGTATTGTTGGTTACTTTCCTAGTAGGAAGCCACGATATCTTCCACTGGACGCACGAATACCTGTTTGACAAAAACAGCCCTGAGTTTGATGCGATCATCAACGGTAAGAAAGCATTCTTGAACACACCATTCTTCCTATTCAGATTGGTAGCGTTCATCGCAGTATGGTACCTATTCTTCTTCATGTTGAAGAAAGTGACTACACACGAGGATGGCGTAAAAGGTTCTACAAAACACTTCAGAAGAGCACAAAGAATCTCAGTAGGTTTCTTGATCTTCTTTGGTGTATCAGAGTCTATCGCTTCTTGGGACTGGTTGATGTCAATTGACACGCACTGGTTCTCTACACTATACGGATGGTACTGTCTATCAAGCTGGTTGGTAACAGCAGTTACAGCAATCACTTTGATCACCATCATCTTGAAAGAGATGGGTTACTTGAGAATTGTAAACGAAAACCACTTGCACGATTTGGGTAAGTTCGTATTCGGTTTCTCAATCTTCTGGTCGTACCTATTCTTGGCACAGTTCCTATTGATCTACTATGCCAACATTCCAGAGGAGACTATCTACTTCGTAGACCGTCTAAGATCAGGTAACTATAAGCCATTGTTCTTCACAATGTTGATCTTCAACTTCTTGCTTCCTTTCTTCATCTTGATGACAAGAGACGCAAAGAGAAAAACAATGATGCTGAAAATCGTTGCTGTATTGATCATCGTAGGTCACTGGATCGATTTCTACCTAATGATCACTCCAGGTGTAATGAAAGAAGATGGCGCATTGAACTTGATGTCTATCGGTTTGGGTATGGTATTCTTCGCAGCATTTGCTTTTGTGATCTTCAAAGGTCTTACTAAAGCAGGTTTGATTCCTCAGAATCACCCAATGTTGGAGGAAGGTATCTACCACCACACCTAAGATATAATGAGGAATTAAGAATGAAGAATGAGGAATAGTTTGTAACTATTTTTCATTCCTAATTATTCATTCTTCATTAAAAAAAAGGCACCAGCTGTAATGGCTGGTGCCTTTTTTAATTTTCAATGATCAATGAATAATTTTCAATTGAAATTTACTGCTTTACTACTTTACTGGTCGTAAGCTCCAGCTTACGGACCCACAAGCGATTTTACCGAGCGTCCACGCTCGGATTTAGTGAATGATTAATAATTCTTCATTGAGAATTACTTCTTCACCTCAATCCACTCATATTTCTCTCCATCCCAGTAAATAATTCCTCCTTTATTAGAAGCGGCTTCATGTACCCAGATGCCGGCACCTATCAAGCGAACTTCCTTGTCGTAATCAGTAACCCATTTACCGGTTTTTTCATCTTTCTTGTAAGGAGCAACCATATTGCCTCTTGGGATGTCCTGGAAAGCTGCTAGCCAAGGCATATCCGTTACTCCAGAAGCTGCATCTCCTGCACCTATAATAGCATGTGTACCGTCGTGGTGCATAATGGCTACGCCTTTCTCTTTGGTATTGGTGTTCGTGATGACGCAAGCGATATCATCTTTCTGGTCTCCGTTGAAGTCTCTAACCATTTGCCACTTTTCTACAATAGCGTATTGCTCTCCAATACGGCTGCTAATTTCTTTTGTATTGAGTGCTTCAGGTGCCGTTACGGGAGTTTCCTGTACCGTATTCTCAGTGTTGATTTTTTCTATGGTTTCTTCTTCTACGGTGGCTGCCTTGCTTGTAAGGGTATCAGTGGTAGGTAGCGTACTGCTTGCAATAGCTTCTTTATTTTCAGTTACAGCAGCTTCCTGTTTTTTGGATGATTTGGGAGTACATCCGATAATGGTAGCGGATGCGATAAGGACTGTTAAAAGTTTGTACATCGTGGAATTAAGTTTAAAATTTGTTTTATAAAAAAAATATTGGTGTAGAGGCGCGATAAATCGCACCCCTACAGCGTTACCTTATACTTTTTACCTTTTACTTTAAATATATGTCTTCTCACCATATTGTTCGTGATGCGCAGGAACCGGCCGTTTTATTATTGGATGCCGAGGTTTGCCAACAAGATACACTACATCAACTATTGGAATGGAGCCCGGTAGTAATGGCGACGGCAGAAACCTTGCCTTTATTATTAACATGGAATATAAAGGTTGAGGTTGTCTTTTGCTCGGCAGAACAACATCCTTCCTTAAAGAAAGAGTTGATTTACCAGGAGCCTGTAACCATAATACCTATAGAAGGAACATTATTCCTTACCATAGCAGCCTATCTAAAGGAAAAAGAACATCGGGCAATCAATATTTTTTTTCCGATAGACCATACTTTATCTTTGTTTGCTGCCTTTTCGGACGTAGATGTGGTGCTTTTTGAACATCATCAAAGGGCATTTCTTTGTAAGAAAAAAGTATTGGAAAAGTGGTATCCCGCAGGACAGCAATTGTGCATACCTGAAAATGTGCAAGTAGAAAACCTTACCCTTGTAGGTGATGGAGTCTATAAGGTACTACAGGATGGCTTTGTTAAGGTGCATGGGGAGGGATCACCATTTCTTATTATGGAGGAGTCATAAACACTTTTTCTCTGTTTAAGTTATATCTTTTGGGTAAAAGGTAAAAGGTAAAAGGTAAAAGGTAAAAGGTAAAAGGTAAAAGGTAAAAGGTAAAAGGTAAAAGGTAAAAGGTAAAAGGTAAAAGGTACCCCGTGTGATTGATTTTTCGTTTGCCTGATGTTATTACCTTAAGAATAGATATAATGTAGGCCCTTGCCTGAGGGGGAGGGTTTGCGAACCAATAGCGGTGTAAGCCGCCTCAACAAATCAACGATTCAACTCACTGAAGGTGAAATTCAACAATTCAACATACATAATGGACTGTATTAAAATACCATTCTCTAAGACTGGAACTTTTTCAAAGACATTTTTGGACTACATTAATGGAGAGCATACTTTAAAGTCTTTTTACCATCGTACTCCAGCTATTGAAAGTTTTGAGGAACAGATAACAGAGAAGCAAGCTTACTTCACGACAGAGAAGCGTCACAAGCTTGCCGATACATTGCTAGAGCAATACGCTCACTTATCGGAGGTTCCTTCAACACAGATTGAACGTTTGAGAGATGAGAAGACCTTTACGGTGACGACAGGCCATCAGTTGAATATTTTCTCAGGGCCTTTATACTTTATTTATAAGGTTGCTTCAACAATTCAATTGGCTGAGCAACTGAAACGCGTCTATCCGGAGTACCATTTTGTTCCGGTATACTGGATGGCGACAGAGGATCACGATTTTGAAGAGATTAGCTTTTTTAATGCTTTTGGTAGGAAATACCAATGGAATAAGGCGAAGGTTAGTGGAGCTGTTGGACGCTTAAGTCCTACAGGATTGCAGGATATTCTGGATCAGATACAGGATATGCCTTCCTTTTTTAAAGAGGCTTATACAACACAAGAGAATCTTACAGATGCAACACGTTATTTTGTGCATCAACTTTTTGGAGAATATGGGCTGCTATGTGTGGATGGTGATAGCAGAGCGTTGAAACAGGAAATTGTTCCTTTGATTGAAAAAGATGTGTTGGAGCATATTCCATATGCTCATATTCAGCAAACAGATCAGCAATTGGAGGAAGCGGGATATGGTACACAGATCTATAGCCGTTCGATTAACTTCTTTTACTTGGATGGAAGTGTTCGGGAAAGAATAGAAGAAGTAGAAGGACAGTTTCAGGTATTGAATACAGATCTTTCTTTTTCTAAAGAAGAGATGCAGTTCTTAATTGAGCAGCATCCAGAGCGCTTTAGTCCTAATGTGGCTTTACGTCCGGTGTATCAGGAAGCTATTTTACCCAATTTATCTTATGCTGGAGGGCCTGCAGAAGTAGTGTACTGGTTGCAACTGAAAGCGTCTTTTGCAGCTTTGGAAGTTCCTTTTCCAATTCTATTACCGAGAGGCTTTGCCTTATTACTGGAAGAAAAGCATTTTGATAAGCTAAAGTATTATGGTTTTGAGGTGGAAGACCTATTCCGTTCGGAAGTAGCATTGAAGAAGCTCTTTACGGAGAAGCATGCTGCCCATGATTATACGTTGGAAGAGGAGTTTGAGGTGCTGGAAAAGCTTTATGAACAGGTATTGCAGAAAACCCTCCCTATCGATCAAGGTTTGGAGAAACATGTAAAAGCGGAGTTGAAAAGAGCACAAGACCGTTTGAAACACACGGCTTATAAACTAGAGAAGTCAGAGCGTAGAAACCTAAGTGAAGGTTTGGAGCGTGTATTAGCCATTAAAGAAGAGGCTTTTCCAGGTGGAGTTCCGCAGGAAAGAAAGACGAATATGATGCACTATTTTGTCAAATATCCTAATATGATTTATAACTTATTGGAACTGTTTAAGGAACCATTAGAGTTTGTATTCTATATAGGTAAGCTTTAACAGATAAGGGTGTGAAGCTTGTAGTAGTATACTCTAGTGCTAGAGCCTAGTTATAGGCTTCACATTCTTATTTATTGTCCATATAACCCACAACTAACTATGACTCACACTAACGATTACATTCCTCCCAAAAACAAGGGACGAAAACAGCTATTTGAAAGCGGTTTTCTGGAAATGCTAACTAAAACTCATATTGCCATGCCGTTGACATTTTTCCCTGTTACCGGTCTGTCTGTGATGGCTTATGGGTTGTACCAAGGGTACCTCTCTTTGGGACTTGCCATAGGGTTGTTCCTTGTAGGGGTACTTTCATTTTCTTTGGTAGAGTATCTGGTACATCGCTTCGTATTCCACATGGAACCTGATACGAAGCTTAAACAAACTATTACGTATAAGTTTCATGGAGTACATCACGAATATCCTAAGGATAAGATGCGTCTGGCCATGCCTATGGTAGTCAGTATCTTTCTGACAGTTGTGATGTTTACGGTATTTTGGTTTTTGATGGGAAGGTATGCCTTTGGCTTTATGCCGGGGTTTGTGGTAGGGTATGCAGCCTACTTAGGAGTACATTATATTGTCCATGCCTATCGACCTCCTAAGAATATGTTCAAAACGTTATGGGTACATCATGGTATTCACCACTATAAGCACAATGATCGTGCATTTGGAGTGTCTTCTCCATTGTGGGATTATATTTTCCGTACCATGCCGTAAAAGTTGAATCGTTGAATTTCATCACTTTGTGATGAGTTGAATTGAGCTTCGCTCGTTGATTCGAGTTGATAGGTTGTTTGAGTGTTTATATATATTTCAATCAACAGTTCAACTCGAATCAACGAGCAAAGCTCTATTCAACTCTCCGAAGGAGAAATTCAACGATTCAACACTATGATAGTGATTTATTCAGCCCTTAGCTATTTTTTAGCTTTCTCTACTCTTATTCCAACATTGTAGATACCCGGCAGCGTATCCGGCTGCATATACTGGTTGAATCGGAAGGTATACGTACCTGCTGACTCAAATTTATAAGTATTCAAAAGTGGAAATTGGTGAGTGTATAAAAGGCCTATCCCTTCACCAGCAGGGCTGGCAGTTTCACCGAAAGGTTCCCCTGTCTTGGCGTGCATTAAGGTGAACTCCTGTAGATTACTTCTCAATAGGCGGCCACTACTGTCAGACAACTCATATTGAATGTATAAGTTATAAAAGGGGTACGCGATAGAATTCCGAACATTAAAGTAAATGTTGTAGTCTTGTGTAGTATCTCGGATATCTACTTCAAAATTAGCTACAGAGTCATAGTACCAGTTGCCTTCGGTGTAGTCTACATATTCTTCGACCACTCTGGAAGAGTCACAAGCGGCTAGCAGTGACAGTCCTAGTATTCCAAAAAGTAGGAAATTCTTAATATACATTTCTTAAAAAGCTAAATGTAATAGGTAAGGTTATTCCAACCTTACCTATTATTTTTTTTTCTATTTCTTCTTCTTTTTACATTACCACTATTCTCTTTCCCTTTATTTTCATCCCCTTTATTTTGGGACGATTTATTTTGGGGTGGCTTATTTTGATTGGATGGTTTATTCCCTCTGGTACTTCTCTTTTTTGGTCGAGGTTTTCCAGGGTTTTCCTTTTCTCTACGCTGACGTTTCCTTTCTAGCTTCTCAATGGCCGAACCTAATTTGCTGTCTTTAGCTTCGATCGTAGTTGTTTCGTCTTCCTGTAGTGCAGGAGGGAAAACTTGCTTGGCATTCATCTCCTGTATTTCTTTGACTCTTTCGGCAGAAATACTGTGCCAAGTGGTTTCACCATTGTAGTTGAACCACAATACTTTTTTGAAGATATCTACTTTCTGTAAGGCAGCCTTTCCTTTCTCAGTGATCAATGGACTATCCACAATAGGAATATCAACTAAGGCGTCAATATATGTTTCCAGTTCATAGTTCAGACAACATTTAAGTCGTCCACATTGTCCGGATAACTTACTAGGGTTTAGCGAAAGGTTTTGATAACGGGCAGCGGCTGTACTAACACTTTTGAAGTCAGTTAGCCAGGTAGAACAACACAGTTCTCTACCACAAGAGCCGATTCCTCCGATACGTCCAGCTTCTTGGCGAAGACTGATCTGTCTCATTTCTACTCTGATCTTGAATTCGCTAGCCAATATCTTGATAAGCTCTCGGAAGTCTACGCGATCATCGGCAGAGTAAAAGAAGGTTGCCTTGGAGTTGTCTGCCTGAAATTCGACGTCAGACAGCTTCATCTTAAGGTTAAGCTCCTTGATGATTTCTCTGGTACGATACATGGTCGGCAGCTCTCTGTTCTTGACATTGACGAGCTTCTCCAGATCTTTATCAGTAGCAGGACGTAGAATATTAAGTACCTCTTCGCTGTCCTCCTTGACGTCTTTTTTATTCATTTGTAGGCGAACAAGTTCTCCTTGTAAGGATACATGTCCAATATGGTGACCACTTTGCGCTTCCACAACGACAGGGTCCCCAGTAAACAACTCCAGGTATTTGCTGTTGCGGTAGTAGCCCTTTCGTCCGCCTTTAAATTTTATTTCTATGATATTGTATTTGGTGGAACCGGGAAGGTTCATATCTCCCAGCCAGTCATAGGCATTGAGTTTCATACAACCTCCAGTGGCACAACTCCCATTGCTGCCACATCCTCCACTAGTCGTTCCGCAGGCTCCTGTTGAGCATGACCCACATCCCATAATTTATATTCAGTTAATTTATTTAATAATTAAGTAGTTGACAGCATTATGATGTTTCTACCTTAAGGTAGTTGCTGTATAATAAGTGTTTTCTCCCTTATAGATCTAGGAGAGTACTACATGGCTATATACGAATATACGACCGAAATCTCTCTTTTCTTTTTGGAGAAGAATAATTTCCGGTAGCAATATTCATTGATTATACTTTTTCCAAGTTATCAACATGCTATAGCCTATAGTTGTTGATAAAGGGAACAGTTTTTTATTGAGAAGTGCTTATTTATCCAATGGAAATGGAACGAACTCTGAGACATCTTGCCCATAATGATACAGTTCTCGAATAATAGTAGAACTAATATGTGAAAACTGTGGAGAGGTATAAATAAAAATAGTATCCAAAGAAGGTACCAAATGTCGGTTGGCCTGTGCGATACTGTTTTCGTACTCAAAATCTGTTGTATTTCTCAACCCTCTTAGCAGAAACTGTGCACCAAGTTCTTTCGCTACTTTAGCGGTAAGGTCACTGTACATAATAGCTCTGATATTAGGTTTGTCCTCGAAATGCTGGTTAATCTGCTCAAGCATTTTCTCGGCAGGGAAGTAACGGTTTTTTTTACTGTTATGCCCAAGCCCAATAATTAGTTCGTCAAATAATTCAGCTCCTCTCAATACAATATCTTCGTGTCCTTTGGTAAATGGATCGAAGGTGCCCGGAAAAAGTGCAATTTTCTTCATGATCTTTAATATTCAAAAAATGAATCTTCTTTCCTAATTATTTGCAATGCATGAGTGCCATTAAGTCAAAGGCATAATGCTCAGGGATATCTGTAGAAATGTAGTTGTAGTTGATTTTCTTTGGTCGTCTTCCAAAGATAAGATGTGCAGCATATCGTTTGAGGTGTTGTATCTCAGGGGTGTCCTCTGCAAGGTCGCCCCATATACGTACCGCTGTATGCTTGGTAGAAAGTTTTAATTCTTCTAAGATAAAGAGGGTATAGTAAATAAAATCATTAGGACTCTTAAAAGTAAAACTATTGACTAGTACCGGTTGACTATTCACTTTATAAAAAAAGGTCAGCTGGTCTCCAGCCACCAATAGGTTAAGTGTTTTGGTATATTCCTTTGCCTGATCAATCTCCAATAGGTAATGAAGAATAGAAAAAGAGGAGTGGTAAAATTTTACCTCATTATTGCGATAAAATTTTGTAAACCAACGATACAGTACGTTGGCAATAGGAAAGCCAATAGTTACTTTACTGTGTGGGAGCTCATTTTGAACCAAGGTATGTTGGGAAGGTTCGAAGGAGCAGTTGAGTTGTAGAAAAGCTTGTAGCTCGGTATCTTCTTCTAGGAGCTCGGAAGGGATAAGACTGTACTGGGAGTGAGAAATGACCACCTTGATTTCTTTCCAGAATACGGCATTTAAAAATGCATGTCGGGAAAAAAGGTCCTCCATAAATGCCGTAAGCTTTTCGGGGGTACCGTTGGTTTTGGTCTCATAAGCCTCTATCCCAAGGCAGGTATGTGATTTTTCGTGGTATATACATAGAGACAAACAGCTCTGATGTACCTTAATACAGAGCGTGTAATCCGCAATATTGTGTACATCAAAGCTGTTTGCATATGCTTTATAAAGCAGTGTATCTAAAAGTAAGTCTTCCAAGATTATTCCCAGTTACCAGATGTTGTTGCATCGTATTTAGAACCAAATCTTAGACGCCATCTTACTCTTCTTTCATCGTTGTCATTTCTTGTAGGGTCTCTAGGATCGCTGTCGACAACCTCGATTGCATTTACAAGTACTTGACCTTTACGAAGGGTATCAGCCCAGATCTCGAATGTTGCAGTATCTCTTCCTGGCAAGTATGGCAGTCTTTCAGGATTAAAGTTAGGATATTCCGCAATTGGAAACAATTTTTTGATCGCAAGTTCTCTACCGATAGTATCTTCTTCGATACGAACACTATCCGTTCTTGTATAGTACAAAGGATCATTTTTTGTTCTAGGAGTAATGATCTCAGTTCTTTCTACTGTATAGATCGTATCTTCTTTAATGAAAGTCACTAGAGAATCCCAGTCAGCTGTATACGTTTTGTACTTGTTAAAGTATGCTACTTCAGCTTTTCTGATTTGTTTCAGTTTTTCAACAACTTTCTTCTCTGCTTTCTTGATAGCCTCAGCCTCATTGATTACTGAGAAGATGCTATCGTAAACCAACCAACCCATAAGGAGTACGACTGGCACCATCAACCAAGTAAATAACTTTGTCTTTGTCATCTTTATTTGTAATTAATAATGTAGAAAAATTCTTACGTTCATCAGTGATAACATGACCATTTTGCCAATGCTCAAAAAGTACTATTTAATATTGGCAAAGTATATTGATCGACCGCAAATTTACCAACAATTCTTGTAAATGGTAATAATTATGACTATAAAAACTTTGTAGTGAGGGAAAAAAGTTACTTGTCCCTTCTTTTTTCAGGGTAAGTGTAGTCATAACGTTTGCGGATATCTTTCTTTTTAAGTCGAACAACCGTTACGTTCATGCGGATAGGTTTGAGAGGGTTTCCTCTTCGGTCCACCTCCTGCTGGGCAATAAGGTCCACCACTTCCATTCCTTTGATAACTTCTCCGAAAACGGTATACTCTCCGTCGAGATGATGTGCTCCTTCTTGTCCCTGGACAATGTAAAATTGACTTCCACTGGATTTGCGTTCTGGGTTGATGTTGTCAGGCATACGGGCAGCACCGATAGCCCCTCTTTCGTGAAGGAATAGTGTGGTATCAATTTCTGCTGTCAACTCGTAACCAGGTCCACCAGAGCCTAGGCGTTGCTCATTGCCTTGATAGCTGTTGGGGTCTCCTCCCTGTACGACAAAGCCTTCAAGTACTCGATGAAATGTTAAGCTATCGTAAAAGTTTTTGGAGGCAAGTGTTAAGAAGTTCTCCTTATGAATAGGGGTTTGATCAAAAAGTATAAGATCTATACTCCCTAAATCAGTAGTGATTTGTACTATGTAGTCTTTTTTTCGGCTTTTCTTGTATTTAAAATCTTGAGCTTGAATTCCATAGATGCCGTAACCTAAAAAAAATAGGAGTAGGAAAAGTTTTTTCATATTGTTTGATCGTTTGAGTTCAAGTGGTATACTGTTGGAATTTTTATATCTTTCTGACGTCTAACCACTGTATTATTACTGTATCTTGATCAGAAAGAAGTCCCACTTGTTCGAGGTGGATCACCAAGAAGTTATTTACATTTTTTGTTTGATGTATTTCGGGAAGTACTGATCATTAGCAATCAGTAAGGTGTACAAATATGCTATAATCCATTATAAATTGATACTGTGACTTTGAAAATGAATAAAATTTTGTGGAAACCCCTGTGGCCAGCCGTTTTTTTATCCTTGTTGACGTTCTATGCCTTTTTCTTTAAGGTACCCAATCCAAAATCGGAATGGTCGATCCCTCACATGGATAAGGTAGTTCATCTAGGAATCTTTGGGGCATTGACCTTTTTCTATACTTTCGGGATTTTCCAGCAGCACTGGTCGCATAAATCACGCCGAAATACGATGTTGTTAATGGTTTTTGCTTGTGTTGTTTATGGAGCCATCACGGAATTGATTCAACACTTCATTCCTTATCGAAGTGGAGATGTTTATGATTTTGTAGTAGATACAATAGGCGCTGTAGGAGGATATGTCTTGGGGCGACTCGTGATTCACTTTATTGTTGTTCCTCGTTTGGAACGAAACAAAAAAAAGAGCAGCACGTAAAATGCTGCTCTTTTTGGTTATTTCTACGTCCTAATTAAGTTGGAGTAAGAAGGTTGAACATGAATCATCCCATATTAACAAATGGCTTAGCTTTCTGAGAATTTCATCCCTTTACAACTATCTCACAAGCCCTTTATGAGCTTCTTCATTTTTTCCTTGATGAAAAAACGAAGCAAAAAAATCAAGGCTTTGAAGAATTTGCCTAATTTTTAATCGTAAAAGCTAAAAATTCCAAACTCGCTGCGCTCAAACAATGGAATTTTCTTAACGCTTTTACGATTAAAAATTTTAACGGCAATTCTTCAAGGCCATTTTTAGATATATAAAGGTACTTTTTAAAGAAAAAAATATGAGCCACCCCTTAAATGTTAATATGGGATGACTCATCTTCTTCCTTTATCCATTAGGAAGTCGTTCTTCTATTCTTTATTCGATTACAACACACAGTGGTCACCGTCACAGAACTTCTCTGCTTCGCTATCCACACCTGTAGTCATATTGTTGAAGTCCAATACATTCAGGTCTTTTACAAGCTCCTCGTAACGGTCTTTAGAGATTTCCTCATAAGGCATCTGAGGGTATACTGTGTTCCCCATTTCTAGCTTAGGCAAGAAACTTACAGATTTCAACTGGTATTGGTAGTAGTTCAAGATAGGCTTGATTTGTGATGCCTCGTCTTTCTTGAAGGTTACGGTTACAGATACCTGGTTGTCCGCCCAGTGCTTTTGCAAGAAGGCTGCCAGTGCTACTTGTTCCCAAATGCTTACCTCGTTAACCGTTCTTACATTTGGAATAGAAACCGGAATAGAAACCACCATCGTGTTGGCTTCTGATACACTTGGTTCTACATGGTAATTCGCCGCTTTACATTGCTCCAATAGTGGAGAATCTTCTGCGATACGGATACGACGAATGTAGTGGTTACTTTCAGGGTAGTGCATACCTGGAGTTACACCTGGAAGAAGGGATACAGTACCTGAAGGCTTGATAGAAGTTGTTTTTACCGAACGAGGTACACATAACCACTCACTGTAGATTTTATCCCAGTCTTGAATAGTATGGTATCCTTCGTCACACCATTCTCTCAAGTTATCCAATCCTTTATTCTCAATAAATTGAGCAACACCAGACATTGATGTACCAATACGGCGGTTACGCAACAATACACGGTTGGTTTCTGCCCAGTGCGTGTTTGTTAATGTTACCGTTTTAGCATATAGGTAAGCAAATTTCAATGTACGTAGGTAATCTTCCTTGCTTTCGGCTCTAGTAGGGAAAGTCTCTACCAAACAACAAAGCTCATAAGATTCCAATGATTGCTCTGCACAAGGGTTGGTACCCATAGCACGGATATCTTTGTTGTCAGGAGCATCTGCCAAACGACCAAATTTACGGATGTTGTCTAGCCAGATATACCCTGGTTCTCCATTGACTGCAGTTTGTTCTGCGACCTTATTGTAGTCCATACCTACCGTTGCAAAGACAGAGTTGTTGGATGACCAACCGAAGTCTGCACGGTGTGCAGCAGATCCCTCCATTTGCTGTTTCTCGTTGTTCCAACGGTAATCTTTCAATTTTAGGTACTCGTCATCGTTTGGATCACCAAAGACGATTTCGGCACTTCTACGAACGTTACCAGCGACTACACAACAGCCAATCATGTTCATAATATCTACGATATCTGTACCAGTGACTTTGCTTCCTGCTGATCGTCCATCGAACTTTTCAACGATTTGGTTGTGCAGTTTTTGTAGTGGAGCAGGGCCTGAACTTACACCACCAAATCCCTTGATAGGCTCACCAGCCTTACGGATTTGGCTGTAGTCAAAGCTTATCGCAGCACGGTTAGGTGCCAAATAAGTTTGTAGCAACATTCCTACACTACTTACCCATCCTTCTCTTGAGTCAGGAATAGAGTGTGTTGTTATATCTTCTTTGCTAGGCTGGTAAACAGTGACTTGATCTGCACCTTTGATGTCAAATCCTACTCCAACTCCTAGCATAGACATGTCCATCAAGAACTCGAAAGGTTTTACAGGATCTTCCGAAAGGTTCTCAGTACTTACAAAAGAACAGTTGTTTAGTGCTGCAAACAAGTTTCTTTTTGTCGTCAGCTCAGATCCCATCGCCCATAGTCCACGTCCTGGAGGAAGGAACTTCATGTTGAACATGCGATCGAACATCTCTTGGGCAGAACCTTGGGCTTTCTCATCATCCCATCCTAGTTGATACTTCAGGATATGGTTTTTTTGGATCGTGTATGTTCCCTCTACAACACGCTTCACCGTTTGCCACCATACCTCATTGGTCCCGTCTTCATTCAAGCGGGAATAGGTACGCATATAAACTAGCTCTCCAAGACCATTGAACCCGAATGGAGGTTTAATGTCTTTGTATTTGTTCAGGAAACCTTCGTCAAGTTTGAAGTTATATGTCATTGTTTGTTCACCTTTAAAAATATCTCTACATATATGAAATAGCCTGAAGGCTAAAAAACCTTACAGGAATTGGGTTGTCCTTTGCATGCAATCTTGCATCTATTGGGAATGATCATTTCCTCAATTATTCCAATGAAAGGAATTTCATATCCCTATAACAATAATCCATGATGATCTATTGATATACAATCAAAAATCATTACTCCCTACGTTGTCTACGTTTTAATTAAAGTGGACAGGAATCAAACAGGATTACAAGAGTTATTGTTTCATCATTCGTCAATATTTGACTTTTCAACAGAGTGCAAAGTAACTCCTAGATTTGGACATTTGCAATCTTGAATTTTAAAAGAAAAAGTTTATGCTTTTAGGTATTAACGAACGATAACAATTCCCTGACATGCAAAGGTAGTCGAGACTTCGGAGTATTATGGTGATAAATGTCCGCTTTTTATTGATTGTCAATGTGTTTTCTTTGCATTAAATAAAGTATTGTGGCCTAAAAGAGCGATGAGATATAACAACTTAATGAGTTGGTAATTGTGACAATAAAATAATCCTATTATTTTTGGACATTGAAAACGAAAAATTTGACGAATTAGACTAAAATATCACTTATGGCTGAAGTAATTCGAATGCCTAAGATGTCAGATACCATGAAAGAAGGGGTGATCGCATCTTGGCTAGTTAAAGAAGGTGACCAAATTAGTTCTGGAGATGTTATCGCAGAGGTAGAAACTGATAAGGCAACCATGGAACTAGAGTCTTATGAAGATGGCACCATTTTGCATATTGCTGCAAAGGAGAAAGAGGCAATTGCGATTGACGCTATTATTGCTATTATCGGAGAACCAGGAGAAGAATACCAGCATTTGCTAGATGGAGGAAGTGCTCCAGCAGCAGAAGAAGCTACTGCACCTGCAGCAGAGGAAACAGCAGCACCGGCAGCAGAAGAGGCAACTTCTGAGCAAGTTGATACTTCAGGTATTAATGCAGAAGTGGTAAGAATGCCTAAGATGTCAGATACCATGAAAGAAGGGGTGATCGCAAACTGGTTGGTAAGTGTAGGAGATAAGGTAAGCTCTGGTGATATCCTGGCAGAGGTAGAGACTGATAAAGCAACGATGGAACTGGAATCTTATGAGGACGGTACGATCTTGTATATTACTGAAAATAAAAATGTACCCATTGATGGCGTAATTGCTATTATTGGTGAGGAGGGAGCTGATTGGGAAACCTTGTTGAAAGCTTCTTCTCAAACAGCTTCAGCTCCTAAGAAGGAGGAGGTTCCAAAACAAGAGGCAGCTCCAAAAGCAGAGGCTCCAAAGCCAGCTGCACCTAAGGCAGCAGCGCCAGCACCTGCAGCAGCTTCTGCTCCAGTTTCTAGAGAAGCGGCTCCTGCGCCGGCTTCAGATGGAGCACGTGTATTTGCATCTCCTTTGGCTAAAAAGATGGCTAAGGAGAGAGGGTACAACTTGGCAATGATCCCTGGTTCAGGAGAACATGGTCGCGTAGTAAAAAGAGACGTAGAGGCTTATGTACCTCAACCAACTACTGCACCAGCGGCAGCGGCTCCTGTAGCAGCAGCTCCAGCAGGAGTGGAGAACTTCCGTGACGAGCCAGTTTCTCAAATGAGAAAGGTTATCGCCTCTCGCTTGGCAGAAGCGAAGTTCACGGCACCTCACTTCTACTTGACGATGGATATCGACATGGATAAGGCAATTGCAGCTCGTAAGAGCCTGAATGAGGTAGCTGATGTGAAGATCTCTTTCAACGATATGGTAGTGAAAGCAGTAGCGGCAGCCTTGAAAAAGCACCCTTATGTAAATGCCTCATGGATGGGAGATAGCATTCGCTTCAATGACCATGTGCACGTAGGAGTAGCAGTAGCAGTTCCTGATGGATTATTGGTACCTGTAGTAAGGTTTACAGATACAAAATCGCTTTCTGATATCTCTAAGAACGTAAAAGAGTTGGCGAAAAAAGCAGCAGACAAGAAGCTTCAGCCAGAAGAGTGGGAAGGTTCAACGTTCACGATCTCTAACTTGGGAATGTTCGGTATCGAGGAGTTTACGGCAATTATCAACCCTCCAAACTCTTGTATCCTTGCAGTAGGAGGTATCAAGCAGATTCCGGTAGTGAAAAATGGCGAAATCGTACCAGGTAACGTGATGAAGGTAACCCTTTCATGTGACCACCGCGTAGTGGATGGTGCTGTAGGTTCTGCATTCCTATTGGACTTGAAAGCTTATTTGGAAGATCCAATCAGATTGTTGGCATAACAACGATCTTCAATGATATCAAAAAGGGTAGCCAGAACGGCTACCCTTTTTTATTAAGCATAACTCGCAAGCTCCTTCCTTAATTACAGTATTGCTTTGATTTTATAGGATTTATCCTTAAATAATTAGGATCTTTTAATAACCTTATTTTTAATCATTAACAACACCATATGCTAACAACTCTACGCAACTTTCTAACTTTTGGAGAAGCTAAACTATTAACAGAGAAAGAGTTTGTTTCTGTCCCTGAGCTAGGGCCTATGCCTTATGAGGATATTGAAGTGAAGATATACATTCATAAGGATCAGTATATACGGGGGCTTGAAAAAGAGATCCTTACGACGAAAGGAATGCTGCCTCCTAAGGTACAATTGTATCTTAGAGAGAAGGGAGGGCACTATTGGAAGAGTATTCCTATAAAAGATGCAGATTGGAGAAACCTACAATATTTGCTGAGTAGGGTATCGGAAGAGCAGGTAGAGTACTTTTCTGCATGCCTGAATAATTAAGAATGAAGAATGAAGAATATTATTTCTCATTCTTCATTCTTCATTATATAAGTTTTGCCAGTGTTTCGGCCGTAAACTCTTCCAGACTTTTTAGCTTTAAGTCAGCGATAACAAAGCGAGGGTCCTCTTGATCTTCAGGGACAGCCACAGTGATCATTTTGGCAGCTTTAGCGGCCAACACACCATTAAAAGAGTCTTCAAAGACAATACATTCATTGAATTTAAGTCCCAACTGCTCTGCGGTATGAATGAAGATATCCGGATGAGGCTTGGATAGTTTTTCATATTGTCCCGATCGGATGACTTGTAAATCATCACGAATCCCGATTTTATCTACAATAGCCTCAATCATAAACGCAGGAGAAGAGGAGGCTAATGCTAAGGCGAGCTTTTGTTCTTTAATCAGGTTGATTAAATCATGAACTCCCGGTAGGATAGGGGCTTGCTCCAGGATAAGTTCTAATGCTTTTTCCATAATATGGGTAGCAACTACCTCCGTGCTTCTACCTTGCCAAGGAGTATGATTGTACCAATACTCTACGACTTCTTCTGTACGTAGTCCCATGGTTTTTTTAGCTTTTTCAGGGGTCATTTCTACGCCTACGGAAGCCATTACTTCAATCAGGGCAGTACGCCAATAGGGTTCTGAGTCGATCAGTAGCCCGTCCATATCTAATATAACTCCTTTAATCATAGGTTGATGGTTTATAAGTAAAACGCTAGCGGTATGAACACCATTAGCTGAGGGTGCTATAAAATTATAAAAGGCGAAGGAAATAACATGATTTCCTTCGCCTTTTTAAAATGTATACTTATTTCGTAGCTGTTGGTTAGTTGTCATAACTCACCGGAGGTGAAGTTAAGTAACTCAACTAAACATCATGAACGAGCGAAGCTCAATTAAACAGCTTGAACAAAACGCTCTTAAGTGGATTTACAGCTTCTCAATAATCATTGCAGAAGCACCGCCACCGCCATTACAGATTGCAGCCATACCAAGGGTACCTTTTTGTTGTTTTAACACTCCGTTTAGAGTAACAAGGATACGTGCTCCGGAAGCACCTAATGGGTGTCCAATAGATACCGCACCTCCGTGAACATTTACTTTGTCCAGGTTTAGGCCAAATTCTTTAGCGAACGCAAGGGTAACGACGGAGAACGCTTCATTTACTTCGAAGAAGTCGATGTCTTCGATTTTTAAGCCTGCTTTGTCCAATGCTTTTTGAGCAGCAATAGGAGGGGCAATAGTAAACCATTCTGGCTCTCTTGAAGCGTCTGCAAAAGATATAATCTTAGCGATAGGTTGTAACCCTAGTTCTTCTACAGCTTCTTTGCTTGCAAGCACTACGGCTGCAGCTCCATCATTGATCGTAGAGGCATTGGCTGCAGTAACACTTCCTTCTTTGGAGAATACAGGACGAAGAGAAGGGATTTTCTCAAATTTCACCTTTCTAAATTCCTCATCCTCTTCCATAAGGATAGGATCTCCTTTACGTTGAGGAATTTCTACAGGAACGATTTCATTCTTAAAGTACCCTGCTTCAGTGGCAGCGGCAGTTCTTTTATATGAATTGATGGCAAATGTATCCTGCTCTTCTCTGCTGATCTCCAGGCGCTCAGCAGTTTTATCTCCACAAAGCCCCATTGCTTGTCCGTTGTAGACATCTGTTAATCCATCTTTTACTAGGCCGTCCAATAGCTCTCCGTGTCCGTAGCCATGTCCATAACGTGCTTTTGGAATATAATATGGAATATTGGACATGCTTTCCATACCTCCGGCTACGACGATATTATTATCGCCCAGCATAATGGATTGAGCGCCAATCATGATGGACTTCAACCCAGAGGAACATACTTTGTTAATAGTAGTACAAGGAACACTCTGAGGAATACCGGCAAAAATAGCGGCTTGTTTGGCAGGGGCCTGTCCCAGATTAGCAGAAATAACATTCCCTACAAAGACTTCATCGATTTTATCAGGGCTTACTAAGCCTTTTTCCAAGGCTCCTTTAATTGCTGTGCTTCCTAGTTTAGTTGCTGGAATACCTGCTAATTTTCCTCCAAAACTTCCTAGAGGAGTACGTACGGCAGAAACGATATATACTTCTTTCATGGTGTTTATTGGTGTTTTTGATCTGATTGTTTTGTTAATGACATATTCCCAATCAGAGGGGTTAAAAAGTACGTTTGTAATACCAATTTGGATAGGTGTTGTTCTATCTTAGCTAGTACTTCAAAATACTCTAGTGTCTGTCTCCTACAAGTACGTGTAAAAACCCGTGGAAGGCAAGTGTAATGTGGTGAACCGACGAAAAGATTGTACCAAAGAAAGATTTTTTTTAGGTAGAAGAATATCCAAACTCCAAGAAGGAGTGACGAAGTGGAGAGTTGGATTGTCCAATAAATCCAATATTAATCTTCGAATGATACAGGAAATTGTTATTTTCGAAATATTATGTAATAGCTAAGCTTGAGCCCACTACAATATTAGCTGTTGTTCATATTGTTTAGATGAGCTTCGCTCGTTCATAATGTTTAGTTGAAATAATAAATCGTTTCACGGTTGAATGTTCAAAAGAGATGATGTAATCATTAAACACCTAAACATTATGAACAAGCGAAGCTTCATTAAACAACATGAACAAGCAAGTTTGAAGGAATGACTTACTACTTCAATAAACTGAAAAAATAAGAGTTTGGTGAAGTATAGGCATGCTTGTTGGTTAAAGACTACATGAAATCAATATGATGGAATTAATAAGCTTGAGAAGAATGAGAAAACTGCTTATCCTTTTTTGCTGTCTGGGATATTTACCTTTGATGGCACAATCAACTTTACCTCAAGGGGCTAGTCTTGTCACATTTAGTGACGGAATGGAACTGTTCCACAATAAAAAATATTCTGCCGCAAGACAAGTTTTTGAGGGATATACGAATTCCCATGCTTCAGGGGAAGACCGTACCATTCAAGCTAGGTACTATGCGGCGATTTGCGCCTTGAGATTGGATAGCCCTGAGTTCGAAACACTGATGAGTAGCTTGATCGAGGATCACCCTACACATATGCTGGCCTTGAGAGGGTTTGCTGATGTAGGCTCGTATTACTATAAACAAGGAGACTATAGAAAGGCAGTACATTATTTTGAGAAGGCAGGGCAGTTATTGGATACAGATTCTCCAGAAGGGTTGGAGCGTTCCTACGAGCAAGCCTATGCTTACTTCCAGATTGGAAATGAGCAAAAAGCCAGAAGGTATTTTGAGAAAATAAAAAAAGGGGAACATGCCTATGCCTTTAAGGCAAGTTATTATGCAGGGTATCTGGCTTATCAAGCCAATGATTTGAGCACAGCCCTTAAAGATCTGCAGAAAGCTTCTAGGGATGAGGAAATTCGTCCAGATACCTACTTGATGATTGCAAATATCTTTTATAAGCAAGGAAAGTATGATGAAGTAGTGGCTTTTACGGAAGGGCTGGAGCATGATGGTGTATTGTTGAGTATGGATCTTAAGTTGGTGGCAGGTGAAGCCTATTTCCAGTTGAGAAACTACCGTAATACGTTGACGTATATGGCACCTTATGTTGATGAAATAGGGACGTCTGATCGTAGTATTCTGTATCGTTTGGGGTATGCTAATTTTTACCAATACAATAAACTGAAACAAGATAAGTACTTGGACAGAGCAAGTGATTATCTGGAGCGAGCAGCTAATGGTGAAGACGGATTGGCACAAGTAGCGGCTTACCACTTAGGAGTGTGTTACCTTTCCAATGCAACAAATGAGAGTAATCGACAGGAAGTAGTTTCAAAACTCAATCAGGCAACAATCGCTTTTGATCAGTGCCGTAGATTAAGTGCAGATCCAATACTGCAGGAAAAAGGTGCTTATTACTTTGCTAAGGTAGCTTATGATGCAAAGGATTACTTGACAGCCATTGAAGGGAGTCAGGTTTATCTGGACTCTGGATATAGAGAACATCAGAAACAGATTAATAATATACTTGTACAGTCTTATCGTAATACAGGTGATTACGATAAAACGATCTCTTATTTCGAGAAGTCGATTAGTAGGGAGAAGGATATCATGATGGCTTATCAGGAAGCTACTTACAATAAGGCTTCTTTATTATTGAATGATGAGAAGTATGAGGAAGCATTGCAGTGGTTGAAAAGGTCTGTGGAATATGGAACACATAATAAAGCATTAAGCAGTAAGGCGAACTTTTGGATTGGGGAGATCTATGCCCAACAAAAGGACTCTGTACAAGCAGTGCGAGCCTATGAAAAGGTTTCTACAGCGAGTGATGATTATGCTAGAGCGATGTTTGGTTTAGCTTATATACACTTCAACGGACAGAATTATACCTTGGCTTCTCAAGGCTTTGCAAGCTATATCAATATGAATAGGGATAAGTTAGATGGAGCAGAAACCAGAAAAGCGGAGGCCTATGTTCGTATTGCGGATTGTCATTATGTCAATAAGTCATTTGAGAATGCAAAGACTTATTATGAGTCAGGGCTAAAACTCTCCAAAAGTAGTTTTCTGGGGGATTATGCAAAGTTCCAGATGGCTGATATGTATGAGCGCGAGAATGACAACGAGCGGGCGATCAAGTATTATTCAGAGCTGTCGGAGCGTCAGTCAGAGTTAGCAGCTCCTGCTTTGTTGAGGCTTTCAGAAGTGTACCTTAAGAGACAAGATTACTGGCATGTAGTACAAAACACAAGTAAGTTATTGGCCGAGCACCCTCAATTGAATCAGGAGGTGCAGTTGCAGGCGATTGACTTGAGGATTCAGGCCAATAAGAAGTTGGGAGATGCGGCAGGCTTGATTGAGGACTATAAACGTATCCTGAGAGAAGCTGCGGATTCTAAATATGCGGTCTTGGCAGATACGGGGTTGGAAAACCTTTCATCTAATATGAAGCCTGATACCTTAGCGTACTACCGTAAGCTGTTTGCTCAAGCAAACCCCGATGATAAGTCTCGTTACGAACGTAAAATTAAAAGAGCACAGTCGTTGATGTGGGGAGGAAGTGCACCTTCAGCTGCCCGTTATGCTGAGGCAGCAACAATGTTGAAAGAGGTGATTGCAGCGTTGAATAGTAGTGATCAGAAAGATTGGGCTTACTATGTATTGGGCGAGATTTATGAGAAGCAAGGACAGTTTGATCAAAGTATTGCTACTTATGATAAGATTGAAAGGAGTAACTGGAAGCTTAAGGCTCTTCGCAAGAAGGGTGACATCCTTTACTTTGAAAAGAAAGATTACGAGGCGGCATCCCATACATATCTGAAATTGAGAAAATCTCTTCCGGAAGGAAACCCGAACTTGAAGTATGCTTTTATGGGATTGATGCGCTCCTATTATATGCTTAAAGATATGAGGGCTACGCTGACTTATGCAGAAGCGTTGATTGGTAAAAATGGGTCGGAAGGAGTGATTGATAAAGTAGGGTTTCAAAGGGACTTTTATGAATCAGAACTATATAGAGGGAAAGCGTACCTTTACTTGAAGCAGTATGAATCTGCTAGAGCGAGCTTTTATAAGGTAACGCAGGAAGTTAATGGAAGTCAGGCGGCAGAAGCAGGATTCCTGATCGGTAGGTTACTATACTTGAAAGGAGATAAGGATAAGAGCTTGAAAGAACTGGAATTGTTTATCAAGGAGTATAGGGCAGAGCTGAAATGGGTGTTTGAAGCCTTTTTATTGAGAGCAGAGATTTTCGATGATCAGGGGAAGGAAATGTTGGCAAAACGTTCCGTGCAAGCTATCGCTAAGTTTGACAATGATAAAAAGCGAATCTCTGATGCCGAGGCGGCTTATTACCGAAGAAAAGCACAAGCGTTTATTGATCGAATCGATCAGAGGGAAGAAGCGCGTAAGCAAGCGGAAAAGCAGAGTGTGTTGACTTCTGATACTACTAAAACAGCCCCTAAAAATGCTGTAGACACACAGTGATCAGAGCGGATTTTTCCGAACATAGCTAAATGGATTCATCGACGTGTATAAGATTCAACTCATGAGAAAGCAATCGCTAATTTATATATTAACAGGACTATTTATTATACCCACATTGGAAGGGTATACACAAGATTTCAATACGACCTTTTACTCTAAAAAGTCTATTACACTAACAGTTCCTCAAGTGGATCGTCCATTAGTAGGAATGCAAAAGGTGGAGAAGGAACAAAGTCCTTACCCAGATCAAATCGCTTATGATGAGGTAAGGTTATATGATTATCCTTTGCCTGCACTGACTAGTGCAGTAACTCCTCTGCAAATGAGTTATGAGGGATTTCAGACAGTTCGTAGCAATTACATAAAGGCTGGTATGGGGAATTATATTACTCCTTATGCAGAAGGTTTTTTCAATAGTCGTTATGGTGAAAGTGTAGATTATGGAGTGAGGGTAAAACACCTTTCTTCACAGACTGGAGCGATAGGAACAACGCATTCAGCGAATAGTTATAACCATATTTCTCTTTTTGGAAATATGTACTTGAATGACTCCAGAACTGCTTCAGGACAAGTTTCAGAGGCAAAAGCGGATAAACTGGGTGGTCGAATGAGTTACGACCGTTGGGGACAACACTATTATGGGTTTGACCTTCCGATTGAGGAAGTGGACCCGGATAGTACTAGGCAGGTGTATCATTTGCTCGCTATGGAAGGGTCTTACCTATTAGACCGAAAGCAATGGTTTATTAAGCCCAAAGTGAATGCTTATTACTGGGCTGATAAATATGAGGCCTCAGAGTTAGGGCTTTCTGTAGGAGCTGATGGGCGCTACAGATTAGGAGAAGCACAATATATTAATGGATTATTGGACGCCGTCTTAAATAAGACCACACAGCAAGAGGTTGCTCGAAATAGGAATAGAGTACATTTGGAAGGAAATTACAACATCTCTATTGACCAGTTAAGAGTGAAGGTAGGTGGAAAGTTTGCCTATAGTGCGGATAGTAGCCAGTTGGATCAAAATATCTATTTGTATCCGGATGTATATGTGCATTATACATTACCCAATAACATGTGGGGGGTGTTCTTGAAAGTAGACGGTGGACTGGAAACAGTGAATATGAAGAGGTTGACTGCGGAGAACCACTTTATTGGACAAGGACAGGAGCTGCTACACCAGAGTAAATTAGTTGATGCGGCTTTGGGGCTTACAGCAACCGTAAGGCAAAACCTTTCGTTGAATGCTGCAGTAGGTTATGGAATATATAATAACATGCACTTTTTCGTCAATGATTCCGTAGACGTTTCTCGTTTTAATGTATTGTATGCGTCAGAGGAGGCTACTGGTGTTTTTCATACGAATATAGAGTTGTCAGGTAGAGTAGGGAATATTAGAGGGGGAGTGAGCTCAGAGGTGAATGTATATAATCTGGGAGAACAGTTTGAAGAGGCTTGGCACAAACCTCTATTGACAAATAAGGTTAATCTAGGATATTCTTATCTCGATAAATTTGATTTTGAGGTGACTTTACTGAATTACGCTGGGATTAAGGCCAGAACGATAGGAGAGGACGGGTTTACACAGGTAGAGACTTTACCTATGATTTTTGATATGGGAATCACCTCAGATTATAATGTCAATGAGAAGTTGGGTATTTTCTTGAAGCTGCAAAATCTCTTTGGAAGTAACTATCAACGTTACTGGAGATATGAAGAGAGAGGAATTCAGTTTTTATTGGGGGCTTCTTACTCTTTTTAGAATAAGGCTTTGGTATATTTTCAATGTTTTGTAGTTAATTGTGTAAATAATTGTATTATACTGTTTAGTATTAACCAAAATTCACAACCCTATAGAAGTAGATAACTGGCCGTTCCCTCTGGGAGAGGCCGTTAGCATTAAACATAAAGAGCTATGATTGCAAAATATATCAAAGAAGCATTGATCAAGAACGGGACCGTTGTTGTGACGGGCTTGGGAACTTTTCGATCAGAAAATACAGCTGCGGATGTTAGTGATTCGGGCAATATGATTACGCCTCCACATACGGAAGTAACTTTTACGGAGGAGCAGGATATCTTGTCTCCCCATAATGTAGCGGAGTACATTGTTGACAACACCGGCATGGCTTTGGCTGAGGTACGTATGGAGATCGACCTGTTTGTGAATAACCTGATGCAAGAAGTGAAAATGGGTGGTGCAGGTAAAGTAACAGGACTTGGGTATTTCAAGGCAGGTATCGGAGGGAAATTATTATTCCATCAATATAATGAAGAAAATGTAAGTCCAGATAGCTTTGGACTACCAAAAATACAGGCAACACCAATGATAGAACCAGAAATGAATACACCACAAGACGAGAAACCATCCTCATTAGTTTACGCCGATGATGATAGGGATGCTTTTGGAGAAGAAGAGAATCAGCAATGGATGTACTGGGTAGGTGTGCCACTTGTACTGATTGCCGTGTTGACAGGATATGTATTCTATGTAGGGACAGATGCTGTCGTAGCGATGTTTGAAGGAAGCCCTCAGCAAGAGCAAGTGGTACAGGAGGAACTAGTATCTTCAGGAGAAGAGTATACGTATGAAGATGCGACTTCAGAAGTGGATGAGAATACTTCTTATACAGAAACAATAGTAGAGGAGTCTGCTGAAAATACAGAAATGAATACAGAGGAGCCTTCTGTGGATGAATATGAAAGCTCGGTAAGTAGTGATCAAATCGCAGGTAATCTGGTGACGGGTCCTAGTAACCGTTACTACATTATTGTATCAAGCTTTTCGACTCTGAATAATGCCGAGGTAGCTCAGAAAAAATTGGTAAGAGATGGGTATACTGATGCTAAAGTGATCTCTTATCGAGGAAAGTACAGAGTATCTGCAGGAGATTTCTCTGACCGTAATGCAGCCAGCTCCAGAAATAAGCAGTTGTCCTTCAAGGGTGCTTGGGTGTGGCAGTACTAAAGGGGAGCCCCTTGTGGGCTCCCGAACGAAAAGAAGTACTAGACAGTAGTCGTGGAGTTCTTTGATGTTCATAATGTTTAATTGCAGTCGCTCAGCAACTGCGTTCATGGTGTTCTGTTGTTTTATTTTAAAATCTATGAAATGGATTTGAAGTGTTTCAACTAAACATGATGAACGAGCGAAGCTTAATTAAACATTGTGAACAAAGCTTCTAGAGATAAAGTAATTGAGTATAAAAAACTGAATAAAAAATGATGATTTTAGCTTTTTTAGATTTGTTTGGAATGGATATCCCAGGTGGAGAAGAATCGCTTTTGGGTATCTTGGCTAAGGGAGGCGTCACTATGATCGTCCTGGCTGTTTTGTTTGTAGTGAATATCTATATCTTTTTTAATAGGGTGGTGGTGATTTCCAAAGCCAAGAAAGAACCAAGAGCCTTATTGGATAATGTATTGAATGCGGTGAAGAGTGGTGACCTGGAAACGGCAAAGTCTTATTGTCGCAAAGATCCAACACCTATGGCTAAAATGCTTAAGGCTGGACTAGATAGAATCACTTCTCCCCTGAAAAATATTGAAGTAGCGATTGAGAATGTGGGTAAAATTGAGCTGTATTATTTGGAGAAGAATGTTAGTATTTTAGGAATGATCTCTGGTGCAGCACCTATGATTGGTTTCTTTGGAACAGTTATCGGTATGATCAACGCCTTTATGTCTATGGATAAAGGAAATGTAGATACATCTGATTTGGCAGGAGGTATTTATGAGGCGATGGTGACTACAGCAGGAGGACTGTTTGTGGGTATTATTGCTTATATATCTTATAACTATATTGTGAGACAAATCGAAGAGGTGGTACACAATATGGAAGTAGCCTCTATTGAGTTTGTAGACATGTTACAGGCGCCAACCTTGCAAAACTAAGGGTAATCCTCTGGGAGCAAAAATAGCATGCCCAGGTGCTTTTTATTATTCAGTAATAAGTAGATACATAGTATGGGACTAAAACCAGATAATAAGATTGACCCTACCTTTAATATGTCTTCTATGACTGACATGATTTTTCTCTTGTTGGTCTTCTTTATGTTGACATCAGGAGATGTGATCACTCCTGCAGGATTAAAGGTAAATACTCCCGGTAAGGCAAAATCAACACCTTCCCCTTCTTCAAAGAAACCCTATGAGGTAACGATTAAAGTATTAAAAGGAGGAAGGTTTAGGATGGGAAATGATACTTTTTCAGAACAGGCACTAGAGTCAAAAATCTATAGTCGGTTCAAGGACAAGGAAAACCCTTTACTAGTGATTGATGTAGCCAATGGAGTAACAACACAGTATATGGTGGACGTTATTAGTATAGCCAACCAAATAGGGGTTCCGGTATCGCTATTGGCACAATGAGAAAAAAGGTAATAGGTAATAGGTAAGAGGTAATAGGTATAAGGTAAAGAGTAGATTAAGTGAGTTACTAAACTTATGACCTATCATCCTTCATCTGTACCTCTTACCCCATACCCCATACCTTTTACCTCTTACTTCTTACCTTTTACTTTTAATATATAATGGGATTTAAGCCAGACAATAAAGTGGATCCGACATTTAATATGTCATCCATGACAGATATGATTTTTTTGTTATTGGTCTTTTTTATGTTGACCTCTAACTCTACGCCTCCGGCAGGAGAGGCTGTGAACTTACCTGATACGATGGTGAAGCCATTGAAGTCCGTCCCTAAGGTGCATATTACGATGACGAAAGACGGGTTGTACTATATTGATGGACAAAAGGTAAATAAACAAACCCTTTTGGGTGACCTGAAGTATATTGCCCGTTTGCCGGATGCCGGACAGGCAGGAGCCGTAATTATCAATGCCGATAAGGAAACGGATGCAAGAAAAGTAGTAGAGGTAGCAACACTGGCAGCCAGCCTTAATATGGAGGTGAGTGTGGCGGCCAATACCAAGGACGAAGAGTAAAGCTGATGACAGGACTTTCATCTTAGGCTTTTAGTCGAAGAGAAGTTCTTTATAAATTATAAATGCTTCTATCATTATGAATAAGGATATTAAGGATAGAGAACGACGTGCTAGGTGGATTAGCTCGGTACTGACTTTTTTTATTTCCTCAGGGATGTTGCTGTTAGCGGTATTTCTAACGATTGCTCCTTTGGCTGGAAGTAAAGCTGGGGGAGGAGATGCCCAGGCTTTTGAGGTAGGAATAAAAGTAGGGAAGAAAGACGGGACAACAAATCGCCCTAAGAAAGCGATTAAACAGCCGAAAACTAAGCCAAAAGAAACACCTAAGGAAATCATTAAAAAGCCACAACCTAAACCAAAGACAGAGCCTCAGAAGAAAACAGAGGTGGTAAAGCCTAATACCAATGAGAGTATTCATGTGGTTGAGGAAAATACGAAAAAGGAGAATGCTTCAGAGCCCACAGAAGTAGTCGAAGAACCAGTGACACCTTCAGAACCAGAAGAAGAGGACGTCTTTACCTTTGATGATCTATTGGGAGACAGTGACGGAGAAGCTGCCCCTCCAAAAGGAGAAGAAGGCAGTAATGCAGGAAGTGGTGTAGGGAAAGGACCTGTCGATAAAAATGGAAATGGTACGCTTGATATTGAAGGATGGACCTGGATTGATGATCCCAATATTAAGGATGATACCAGTGAAACAGGAACGATTGAAATTCAGATCCATGTGGATGAAGATGGTATCATTCGAGATGCTACCGTGATCAATCGATTAGGTATAAGTTACAAGGTAGCTAAGTTTTACGAAAGAGAATTAATTGGTATACAGTTAAGAAGTACCACTGCTAGGATGAATCAGGATATGACTTCTGGTGTAGTGACTTTTAGAATTACTGCAGAATAAGCGCGATGAACTACGAGCAAGCATTAGAATATATGTATAGCCAGCTTCCGATGTACCAAAGGGTAGGAGGCACGGCCTTTAAGAAAGATCTTACCAATACATTAGCCCTATGTGAGGCCATGGGGAATCCCCAAAAGAAGTTTAAAAGTATCCACATAGGAGGAACGAATGGGAAAGGGAGCTCTTCTAGTTTTACTGCGGCTATTCTGCAACGTGCAGGGTATAAGGTAGGGTTGTACACCTCTCCCCATCTTCAAAGTTTTACGGAGCGCATTCGTGTAAATGGACAAAACCTTCCAGAAAAAGAAGTTGTTCAATTTGTGGAGCAGTATCAAGAACTGATAGAAGAGGTAAAACCTTCTTTTTTTGAAATGACTGTAGCGATGGCCTTTGAGCATTTCGCCAAAGAACAAGTAGACTATGCCGTGATTGAGGTGGGACTTGGTGGTAGACTAGATTCTACGAATGTGATTGAACCAGAAGCTTGCCTGATTACTAACATTGGAATGGATCATATGGACATGCTAGGAGATACTCCTCAGGCAATTGCTGCAGAGAAGGCGGGGATTATCAAAAGTAAAACTCCTGTAGTGATCAGTCAAACTCAAAAAGAGGTGAGTACTGTGTTTATGGATAAAGCCAAAGAGGTGAATGCACCTATTACTTTTGGAGATCGCAAATATACCGTTAGGGATGGTGTAGAAGGGACAATAGATGTCTACAAGGATGGAATGTTATGGGGTACAGAAGTGAACGTCGGCTTAAAAGGAAAATATCAGTATTATAACTTGCCGGGAGTTCTGAAATTAATTGATGTACTAAACCCTTTACTACCTAAGAAAATAAAGAAAGATGACATTATAGGTGGACTGGAAAATGTAGTGAAGCTGACTGCTGTTAAGGGACGTTGGCAACAGCTAGGCACCTCTCCACAGATATTTTGTGATGTAGGGCATAATGAAGAGGGTATAAAGGAAATTATTAAGCAAATAGGGTCATTGAGCTTTCAAAAGTTGCATATGGTCTTGGGAGTTGTGAAAGAAAAAGATTTATCCAAGATTTTAACTCTTTTGCCTGAGGATGCTACCTATTACTTCTGTACTCCTAAAGTCCCGAGAGGATTATCCGCTACCGAGTTACAGAAAGCTGCAGACCAGGCAGGGCTCAAAGGGATTGTGATTGAGGATGTAAAAGAAGCCGTAGCAACAGCCAAGCAAGAGGCCAGTGTAGAAGACTTGATCTTTATTGGAGGAAGTACTTTTGTAGTTGCAGAGCTTGACTTATAGTAAAGGAGGTTATCGTTTATGGCTTATTGCTTAATATTAAGCGATAAGCCATAAACGTCTCAACTCACCAAAGGTGAACCTCAACAGCACGAAGTGCTACTCAACCAGCGGTGTAAGCCGCCTCAACATTTCAACAGCAGTATGTCATTTTTAAAAGAAGTCGCCCAGACCGTCTACCAAAAACATAAAACTAACTTCAAGAATATTTACGTGGTATTACCCTCTCGAAGGGCTTGTATGTATTTCAAGCAATATTTGGGAGCGTGTCTAGAGGAAGAGGTCGCTTTTTCACCTGTCATCCTTTCTATGGAAGGGTTTGCTCGTAAAATTAGCCGATTGCAAAAGGCAGATAATGTCACATTAATTTTTGAGTTGTTCAAAGTATATCGTCAATTCGATAAGGAGATTACCTTAGATAAGTTTACCCCTTTGGGTACATCTTTATTGAGGGACTTTAACATGATTGATAATAATCTCTCTGCAAAACAGACGCAGGAGATGTTTGAGTACTTGCAAGATACCAAAGCCATTGAGCGATGGGCTGAGGAGTTGAGAGAGGACCCCGAGGAGTTGATGAAGCGAAAGTCACAGGCATTGACCAACTTCTTTTCTTTCTGGGAAAACCTGGCAGACACCTATTATGCCTTTCGTAGTCGTTTGATAGAAAAGCATATAGCCTATGGTGGATTGTCGTTTCGAGAGGCATTCAACCATTTGATGGAAGCAGTGAAGGAGCTAGGAGTAGAGCAAGTGGTATTTGCAGGGTTTAGTCAGGTTTCTACCGTAGAGCATGACCTGATGCAGGTATTGACAGAGCACGGTATGGCTGAGCATTACTTTGATAGTGATCAGTATTATGTGAATCATACAGAGCATGAGGCAGGGTATTTTTTCCGTAAGTTTAGACAGACCTTTGCCAAGGGACATCAGGACCTTTCGAGAAACTACTATCAGCAAGAAGAGCCTTGTGAAATCGAAGTGATTAAGGTACACAGCGATGTGGCACAGGCGAAGGTGGTAGGACAGTTATTGAGCGAACAGTTACAGGATACATCAGCTTGGGAGCACTTTACCAAGACGGTTAACCATACCGCAGTTTTGCTACCAGACGAGAGTATGTTGACACCGTTATTATACTCTTTGCCAGTATTGGAGGGAGATCGACGTTTGTCTACGTATACTAACGTGACGATGGGAGTAGCTTTTCAAAATACCCCATTTTTTGACCTGATAGTGTCCGTATTCAAGTTACAGGAGGGGTTAAGAAAGAATGACGATGGAGTCCCTTGTGTATACTTCAAGGAAGTACTCAATATTGTAAGGCATCCTTATTTCCAGCATTCGGTAGTCTCTAAGGAGTATAGAGAGATTGCGGAGGGTATTCAGAAAGAAATTATATCAGAGGGACTGATTCTTATTCCTCTGGACCGCATATTGAGTTGGGGAGATCGTATGCCGATCTACAGGGCTATTTTTAAAGCGTGGCGATCCAATTATAAAACTGCTCTGCAGCAACTTTTTGCTTTGACGGAGGCATTGGTACACCTGTTTGACCGGGAAGATGACCCTTTGCAAATTATGCAAGATTCCATCGATCACCAACGTATAGAATATGAGTTACTCCTAAAGTTTTATACGGTACTAAATCGACTACAGGACATCTTAGGTTTACAGAAAGAAAATATTCCTATCCGTACCTTTAGGCAGTTGTTGATGGAGCTTCTTAAAGGAATACAAATTCCTTTTACAGGACAGCCTATTGCTCCTTTACAAGTGATGGGTATGTTGGAGAGTCGTGCGTTGGACTTTGAGCATGTCATGATTCTTTCCTGTAATGAAGGCTTTTTGCCGGTAAAAAAAGTGGCAGAATCTATCATTCCTTATGACTTGAGGATACAGTTTGGAATGCCGACCTATAAACATAATGATATAGCCTTTGCCTATACCTTTTATCGTTTGTTGCATAGAGCCAAAAAAATCACCCTGTTATACGTAGATGCCGCAGCCTCAAAGGATGGGGGAGAAATGAGTCGTTTCTTGGTACAGTTAAAGGAAGAACTGCTCAAGCAAGAAGGAATACGTTTTACCTTGAGTGAGCGAATTCTGCAATTGGATATGCCTGACCTTTCGGCACGTGTTCCTCAACAGGTTATTAAAGATGAGGTATTACTGACTAAAATTAAGGAGAAACTAGCAAAGGGCATTAGTCCGTCTTCCTTGAACCGATATATCAAAAATCCTCTGGCTTTTTTGGAGGATAAAATATTGGAGGTGAGAGAAGGTGAGGAGCTGGAAGAAAGTCTCGATCAGCGTACTTTTGGAACCTTATTGCATGAGTCTCTGGAACAATTGCTACTACCAAAGATAGGACAGTGGATTGATGAGGATTTTTTAATGAATCATTGTACTGCTGAGGAGGTGAGTAAACAGGTAGAAGTAGTTCTGAGTATTACCAAAAGTAAGGATGTGGCGACTAAAAATATGCGCTATGGAAAAAACTATATCCTGAAGAAAGTGGCGGAGCGCTTAACATTGAATTTTCTTGAAAAGCAACGACAAGAAGCACCCTTCTTTTTGGTAGCACAAGAGTCTTTTCATGGGCATACGATGAAGATTCCATTGCAGGATAGCTCCGTAATTCCGTTTAGAGTTTCTGGTATGGCTGACCGTATTGATATTGTTGGAAATACCATTCGTATCGTAGATTATAAGACGGGAGCCTATCATAAGGAAAACCTAAAGGCAAATAACTATCAAGAGTTATTGTTTCATCCCGAGAAAGAAAAGATTGTACAATTACTCTCTTATAAGTATATCTTGATACAGAATATATTAAATGGAGAACTGAAAGATTACGCGTTCCCTGCTGGGTTTGATCTACAAACCTGTAAGGTGGAGGCAGGTTTTTATTTCTTCCGAAAATTATCAGATGGGTTTGTTCAGTATCAGATAGCCGATGAACCTACGGACCGGGAGGGTTTTGTGAACTATGCAGAGAAGTTCTTTACACACTTGATACAGCATATGATGCGAGAGGATATGGCGATTTCAGAGGAACAAGCATTTGTCTAGTGGACCAATTACTAGGTCTGCTTATAGGTAAAATATACTGGTCTTAGCCTCTAGGTTAAGACCTTAAGCATAACTTGAGCGTCTTCGCTCAAAAAAGTAGAGAGTTCCTTGCGTTCATTTAATATTTAGACCACTAGTGGTCTAAACACTAAGTTTTCTGATAGAAATAAAGGTGCTACTTCCAAATGGATAAAGGAGGAAGGAAGAAGGATAAAGGATTACTATCCATAGGTTCCTTCCTCCTTAAACCCCTTAAAAGTAGCACTTAACTATAAGTATACTTATTATCAGTCTACTAGCTATTATCGTGTATTGCTTATCGTTGAATGTTAATATAAAGGAGAAGTAATACACGATATGTTAACCCAAATAATCATACAGTATCTCAATTAAAGAATAGAGGATTCACTTAAAATAGTGATGTATTTTTTATTAATTTTTTGTAGGAATACTGGGGAAAGTAATATTATTTTGATAAAATAGTATTAAAGAAAGTAATCATCAAACCCAATGTTATGGTTACAACCTTATACTAAAAGCTAAAACTGATATTTTGCTGAAAACGGTAAAGTCTATTCAATACTCATAAGAAACATAATGAAAGGACAAAATTGTACTTTCTAAAGGGATAATGCTTACTAGCTAGAGAACTTTACGTGCTGCCATTGGAAAAGTGATTATTACACTCAGATAACCTTTCAGGTTACACCCCTGTTTTATTTATGTTCTGTGCGATTAGAGGATGAATGACTCCATTTTCAGATCACCAACTATAGAATTGATCAAGAAGGACAATTGCGTCCAGTTTGCTTTCACTTTTTATTAATATCGGAGTGATTGTCCCCAATTGATGAATATATATAAATTAGTTTAACGTAAACTAACTGACTATCTTATGATTACTGCTATTGTACTTAGTGTCATCGGCGTATTGATACTATTTGTTGCTTATCGTTTATTTGAAGAGCGTGCATTGCATGCTTTAGCTAAAAGAAGTGAAAACCATCTGTATAAGGGGGTTTATCATGGTATGTTAAGGAGTTATCTTCAAGATGATGAAGAACTGACGACTGCTAGTCCTTTGGGGGATGTTAAATACCGTTTTTATCGCTTTATAGAAGGGCATCAACTGAAAAAAAGAAGTGTGAAAACCAGAAGAGTAACGGGTGTGATTTTAGAGCCTACCTCTTATGAAGGGAACACTTCCTCTGTTGAAAGTTACTTACTTTCAGAGGGTTTCGAGTATTCAACCTTATCTGAAGAAGTGGGGATTGCTGATTTAAAACTTACTTCTCTGACGAATATAGGAGAGAATAAGTTGTTGCATCATCCGACCAAAGAAGTGGTGTACGTGATTAATCAGTATACCGGTAGTATAGTTATTTTCCAAAGTTTTTATCTTGAATACTTACTGGAAAAGAAGCGTCAACAGAAAAGAGATAAGAAAACTCATAAGGTCGCATCTTAAGGGTTCTTATAAGGAAATGAAGAAAAATGAGTCATCCCATATAAACATTTAAGGGGTGACTCATTTTTTTTTATTTAAAAAGTGCCTTTATATATCTAAAAATGGCCTTGAAGAATTGCCGTTAAAATTTTTAATCGTAAAAGCGTTAAGAAAATTCCATTGTTTGAGCGTAGCGAGTTTGGAATTTTTAGCTTTTACGATTAAAAATTAGGTAAATTCTTCAAAGCCTTGATTTTTTTGCTTCGTTTTTTCATCAAGGAAAAAATGAAGAAACTCATAAAGGGCTTGTGAGATAGCTATAAAGTGATGAATTCTCAGAAAGCTAAACCATTTGTTAATATGGGATGATTCATCTTTTTTCGTTAGCTGCTTAAACAAAGAATAGGGTAAAGGGACTCAAGAGAATATATCGGAATCGTACAAATGTAAGGATTGTATGTAATTAAAAAGGAACAGGCGGGTAGATCATAGTATGTTCAAGGTAGTGTTTGGATGAATAGATTATGGTTTAGAATATTTTATGAAAGGAATTTTATTTACAGAGTTATTGGAAATGGTAGAAGGTCGCTTCGGCTTTGATGTGGCTGACCACATTGTCGTTGAGAATACCTTTCCTCACTTTGGTGTCTATACTGCCGTAGGGGATTATCCTTATGCAGAGATAGAATGCTTATTGATTTCCTTGGAAAGTGCAACCAAGGTTCCTATGGACCAATTACTCTATGATTACGGTAAACATCTTTTTACTGTATTTAAAAAAAGTCGTATTGATTGGCTCAAGGAGTGCACGTCTTCTGTATCCTTGATAAAAAAGGTTCTCCTTCATTTTCAAGAAGTATCAAGATGGACTGCAGAGTATCAGGATTTTCCGGAAATCTTATTGGAGTTGGATGAAGTTGGGCAAATTGTATTTAGACTTAAGGGAGATTACATACAAAGTATCCCTGAGGTGATGAGGGGCTTCGTTGATGAAGTAGTGTATTATTATCAGGAGACGCTTACATTGGAAATAGCACAGCGAGTAGCAGATTCATCTATTAGTTTTTCTCTATATAATAAAAGTTGTGTACTATGATCGATGAAAGTATAAGTTCGATAAGAAGGATCCTATCTAGAGAACGATTGGCTAGAAAAGAAGCAGAGGAAATTATAGAGCAAAAATCGATTGAGCTTCAAGAATTAAATCAAGAGTTGTTGAAAGCGAATCACTGCTTGGAAGAAAAAGTACAATCCAGAACACTTGAGCTAGAAACAACCTTGAGAGAGCTGAAAGAGTTGAATCAGGAATTATCCTTGGCTAAGGAAAAAGCAGAGTTGGCAATTAAGACAAAGGATAATTTCTTGGCGACCATGACACACGAAATTCGAACACCATTGAATGCTGTTATTGGTATTGCTTATCAACTGTTGAGAGATAATCCTACTGAGAAGCAGTCCAAGCATTTGGAAACGCTTCGTTTTTCTGCCGAAAACTTACTTTCTCTGGTAAACGATATTTTGGATTACAATAAGATGGAGGCAGAAAAACTGGAGTTTGAGAAAATTCCTTTCAATATCAAGTCACTCTGTCAGAAGGTAAGAAATACCTGGGCTATTAAGGCCAATGAAAAAGGGGTACGTCTAAAGTATGTGATGGACTCTGAAGTGGATAGTTTAGTTTTGGGAGACCCTACTCGACTTTCACAAGTTTTGAATAACCTATTGGGGAATGCCCTAAAATTTACAGAAAAGGGCAAAATCGTCTTGACAGTAGAGGAGGTGTTTAGTAATCAAGAGAAGTTACATGTATGTTTTCGGGTGAATGATACAGGAATCGGAATACCGAGTGCCAAACTTGAAAGTATCTTTGATCATTTTACCCAGGCAGATAGCAGCACATCCAGAAAATATGGAGGGTCCGGATTAGGGTTAGCCATTTGTAATAAGTTACTATTGCTACAGCAATCCCAACTGAAGGTGAGTAGTATTGAAGGAGAGGGGACAACCTTTTCTTTTGTTTTGGTTTTTGATAGAGCTGAAGAGTATATGGAGGAAGAGCCTCCAACAGTGATTGATCCTCAAGCATTGAATGAGGTAACTATCCTGGTCGTAGAGGATAATCAAATTAATCAACAGGTAATTCGTTGGATGTTGTTGGATTGGGGGTGTAAGGTGACCTTTGCAGGTGATGGATATCAGGCCTTAGAGCTAGTAAGTAAAGAGACCTATGATATTATTCTGATGGACTTGCATATGCCAATGATGGATGGATTGGAAACAACTAAACGAATTCGCTCTACTGATAATGATAATAAACAGGTACCGATATTGGCCGTGACTGCTGCAGCTATGATGGGAGAAGTACGAAATGATATCCTGGAAGCAGGTATGAATGGCGTGATTAGTAAGCCATTCAAGCCAGAGGAGTTGTTTGTACAGATACAAGAGGCTTTATCAGGAAAGTATAGTAGTTAATATTGGAGCAGTTGAATATTTGGGATGTATTTGTTCATATTGTTTAATTGAGCTTCGCTCGTTGATGATGTTTAGTTATTAGGCTCACTAAAAGTGTATCAACTAAACAATATGAACGAGCGAAGCTCAATTAAACAATATGAACAAACATTATTTAGAGAGCTTCTTGCTCTAAGGGGCGTGGACTGAAACGCTTATCCAAAGCAAAATTTTCAGGAACCTTCGCCGTCATATCTTTATAGAAGTCCATGATAATTCTCATGTCTTCTTCAAAATTACCGCTAGGATGTAATATTCTTCCGACACCAGCTTCTTTTTTGGCATAGTCCAAATAAGCTAGGGAAATAGGCACCTGGGCTTTTAGAGCCGTCTGATAGAATCCTTTTTTCCATATTTCTTTTCTTGAGCGTGTTGCTTCAGGGCAAATCAAGACTACCTTTTCTTTCTCCCCTTCAAAAAGTGCAGCCATGTCGTCGACCATATTGGTTCTTTTACCTTTATGTGATGCAGAACGATCAATGGCAATACCTCCCATAGGACCTATTGCTAAATTAAATGGAAAAGTCATCCATTCTTTTTTAATAGCGAATCGTAAAGGAATTCCCAATTGTCGACATCCTTCCACGCAAAAAACAAAATCCCAGTTAGAGGTGTGTGGTGCTGCCAAAAAGATACTCTTTTTGACTTCGTCGGGATTTACTCCTTCGGCGTATCGTGTACGCCACCCTTTCAGTTTAAAAATGAGGGCAAATAGTAGTCTGATCATGAAATAAGTATGGTTACAATATACATCTGTCGCATCAAGTCAATTCTGTTAAGAATCTAATGATACTTCTATTAAGTATTGTAAAAATACAAAATTAAATCAGGGTATAAGAGGGTGTTTACAAAAAGTAACTAATGAATAATTATTCATTATAGAATATATCATGGAAAATGGCCTGCTTATTGGTAGATGTTAGAGGTGTCTTGTAAGGGGTTAGTTATCTCTGATTAGCCTTTCAAGACTTATCTTTTTTTCTTTCAAGTTGCTTGTAAGTAGAGAGAAGAAGTTAAGGAATCATAAAAATTTGAAAGTAATATGTCTCTTTTGTCTTATGATTTGTCTTTTAATTACAATTAGTAGCAATAGGCAACTATACTCTGTGATTTTACGTGTATGTAAGAAGTGACTGAAAAAGGAATGTTAATGTCAACCATCATAGCCTAAGTCTTATGAATACGATAACGAAAGACAAGGTTCGAATTCTTGTAGAGAACGAGATCCTTAACAAACACTATACTACCCCAAAAGATTTATTAAGAACCCTGGAAGAAATGAATTATGAAATTAGCCAGCCAATTTTGGTAGGGTGGTTGCATCAGTTCGTAAAGCAAGGACTATTGGATTATATTCCGGCAGGGTCATTCAATATATATTATTTTACAGAAGATACGATGAGCCATTTGATAGCGCTGGAAGAAGATTTAAAGAATACGATGGCCTAATGTCATCTGTTCATGATGTTTAATTGAGCTTCGCTCGTTCATGATGTTTAGTTGAGAAAAAATAAAACAACTAAACATCATGAACGAGCGAAGCTCACCTAAACAATATGAACAAAAAAGTACCAATTTAGCTAAAAACAGATTTAATGCTTCTCAACGCAAGTAGAGGAGTCGACTAACTTGTCTTTGAAATTAGGAAATAAATGCAATTCTGTTGCATTTATTTTTTTTCGTTATATTTTTGCAACTATGTCGCAATATTATTTTCACTTTATTTGTCAATAACCATATGATTATGTAAAACAATTGCTTCTGTACAAAATATCAATGAACTATAAACTAGGAGTAGCATTACTTATTTTTTGGAGTCTATATTTTTCTGCAATAGGCATTGCTCAACAACAAAATTGTATTTATACGGTAGAGGGAAGGGTCCTGGATGTAGAAAATAGACAACCAATACCTTTTGTCACGGTACGCTTGTTAGGAGAATCTAAGGGAGCGGTGACGGATGCAGAAGGGTATTTTCAGGTAAGACATTTGTGTGAAAAAGAATTCAATCTTCGGTTTTCCTGTGTAGGGTACAAGCCGATTGTGCATCATCATGATGGGCATCATGCTATGCCAACCATTTATATGGCGACAGATGTGTCACAGCTAGAGACTGTGGTCATAGAGTCAGAAGGGGAAGAATTATTTTTTGAGTCGGCGACTATAGATAAGATCGATTCCCGTAGTTTGGCAATACGTCCTGCTTCCTCGTTGGGGGAAGTATTAAGTGAAATTGAAGGAGTTTCCTTTGTGGCGATAGGGAGTAATGTACAGTTACCGATTATCCATGGGCTTTATGGCAACCGCATCTTGATCGTAAACAATGGGGTTCGTCATGGATTCCAGAACTGGGGAGTGGAGCATGCTCCCGAAATAGATCTAAATAATGTAGAGAAGGTCGCGGTATTAAAAGGAGCAGCAGCAGTACGTTTTGGTCCGGAAGCGATGGGAGGGGTTGTATTGGTAGAAGGAAATGGGATGGAGCTGTCCACACCCTTGAGCGGGATGATCAAAACAGGTTTGGAAAGTAATGGCAGGGGAGGATATACGGCTGCTAACATACAGTATGGAGGAGATCGTTGGAGTTATCACCTAGGTGGAGGATATACTCGTCTAGGAGATCGGCATGCACCTGATTATTCCCTGACAAACTCAGGTAAGGAAGAGGTGGCAGTGAATGCAGGTGTTCGATTTCACTTCAGAGATGGTGATGCCCGATTGTCCTATAGTTTGGTAGATCAAAAATTGGCGATATTGAGAACCTCCATATTTGGTAATGGAGAGGACCTGATAAGAGCATTGGATGCGGAGGAGCCGCTGATTATCCAGGATTTTTCTTATGAAATCAAACCACCTTATCAGTCAACAGCGCACCATTTTCTAAAGGCTGAAGCAGATTGGAACAGACCGGGAGGGGTATGGCACTTGATATGGGGTGGACAGTGGAATGCAAGGAAAGAGTTTGATGTTCGAAGAAACGCAGAACGCCCTGTGATTGATCTTGAATTATGGACCAATGATTTACAGCTAGAATGGGAGCATGTGACCTGGGGGCCTTTTGAAGGGGCATTTGGGGTGCAGTTATTTATGCAGGATAATGACAATAACCCAGGTACAGGAACTACTCCATTTATCCCGAACTATAATACGAATAGGGGAAGTGTGTTTGTGATTGAAACCTTGGAAAGGCCACATATACGCTATGAACTAGGGGTAAGGGGAGACTATGAAGTTACCTCTGTGCGAGGACGGGAAACTAATCAGGATACTTTCAGTAATGAGTATTCTTTAGGGAATGCGACTTTATCCTTTGGTGTGGTCAAGTCATTTATGGATTGGGAGTTTAGGTCTAATTTCGGTACCGCCTGGAGAGCCCCCAATGTGGCTGAGTTGTATAGTTTTGGTCAAACGGGCTATAAATTGTCCTATGGATTGTGGCGCTATCAGTTTAATGAAGATGGACAGTTACAAACCAATAAGATCTTGACGGAAGAAGATGAGGCACTACTTCCTGAAAAGGGATATAAGTGGATGAATGAACTTAAATGGGATAAGGGGATACATCAATTGAATATCTCAGCTTACCTCAATTTGATAGAAAACTTTGTTTACGAACGCCCTATCGGGTTGACTAGTACGGTGAGAGGGCCTATGCCAGCCTTTATTTATGACCGGAATGACGCCCTCTTTACTGGAGTTGATGTCACTTGGAAGACTAGTTGGTCTCCTAAACTAGAAGGTGTGCTAGGGGCAAGCTATTTATGGTCAAGAAACATCGATAAGGATGAGCCATTAATTAATCAGCCACCAAATTATTTGCGATATGACCTGAGCTATAAAGTTTGGACCACAGAAAAAGCACAATTGATCCTTGGAGCAGATGCACAGTATACCTTTCGACAGTATCATGCGCCCCAAGAGGTTAATCCAGAAGATATTGTTAATGGAGTAGTAGAAATCAATGAGGATACGCCGATTTTCGATTTTAGGGAAGCACCGGATGGTTATTTCCTGTTAGGAGGAAGCATTAATGGAACCTGGAAGAATTGGACAGGTCAATTGTCTGTCTATAATGCATTAAATAAAAGTTATCGTAACTACCTCAATGAGATGCGCTATTTCGCAGATGAGGTAGGGAGAAACCTTGTACTTAATATTAATTATAAATTTTAAACAACTATGTTCAGTAAAATCACTAAACCATTTGCTTACTTATTACTAGGGCTAAGTGTTATGACTTTCACTGCTTGTGATGATGATGACGATTTTCCAGAAGAGGAAAATGACCTGGAAGTGATCACCAGAGTTACATTGTCTTTCACTAATGATCAAGATGCGGGAGATGTAGTGACAGCACTTGCGGTAGACCCGGACGGAGCAGGTATTCAGGATTTGGAAGTACTGGAAAATATTGTATTAAAAGCGAATACTACTTACACGTTGGAAATGGAACTCCTGAATGAGCTTGACCCAAATGATGTAAAAGATATTACAGCAGAAGTGAAAGACGAGGATGATGAGCACCAGTTCTTCTTTGCTTTCACTGAAGGCGTATTTACTACACCTACAGGAAATGGAAATGTTGACGGAGAGGGAGAGGTGAATTATCTGGATCAGGATGGTAATGGAAATCCTGTTGGATTGGAGACTTCATGGACTGCTGCTACGGCAACAACAGGTACATTCAGAGTCATCCTTAAGCATCAGCCTGGCTTGAAAACTGCTACAAGTACAGTGAACGAAGGAGGTACGGATATAGACGTAACTTTCGATATCACAGTGGAATAATGGATCATTAAGAATGAAGAATTAAAAATGAAGAATTAAGAGTTAAATACATCTTACTCTTCATTTTTAATTCTTCATTCTTCATTAATAATTCACCATCAGTTGGTAATAGAATCTGATAGATTCTTCAAAGTCAGATAGTGCAATACGCTCATTGATGCCGTGTAGTCGATCCAGATCTTCTCCAGTGTAATGGGTAGGAGAGAAGCGATAGACGTGATCACAGATAGTTTCATAATATCGACCATCAGTCGCTGCAATCAACAAGAAAGGCGTAGAAATCGTAGTCGGGTAGATTTGATGAATCGTTTTGCGTAAGCTATTGAATTCCTCCCCTTGATCTGGCGAAACATTGGATGGGTTTTTTCCAGACCCAACCGTGCTAATACTCACCCTTTTATCATCAATTACCTTGGTGGCATGATTAACCACATCTTTGACGGTTTCTCCCGGTAATATTCTAAAGTTAATCGTCGCTTCTGCGGTAGATGGAATCACATTTTCCTTGATACCACTGTTAAATATAGTAGGGGTATGTGTGGTTCGGATAGACGCTCTTCCTGTATTACTTTGTCTATAGTTGTCAAGAATAATTGGTTCAAACAACCATTGGTTGGCCATGGCCATTTTTAGTACAAAAGGCATCTCAGGACCAAGGTAACGCAAGAAGCCTTTCACCGGAAGAGATAGCTGATCTTCCATAGGCGTCTCTTGTAGCTTGAGAATTGCCTGACTAATAACCTCAATAGAGTTTTCTTTACTTGGCATAGAAGAGTGACCGGCTTCCATTTTGGTTGATAGCTTTAGGGTAACGGCTCCTTTTTCGGCACTACCAATCAGTGCTACTTGTGATTCCTCAATACCAGGAACAATTCCTTTGGACACCATACCTCCCTCATCTACAGCCATTCCTACTCGCACACCTCTTTGCTTTAACAATTCAGCCATAGCCATTGCTCCTGAGCCTCGGGTTTCCTCATCGTGGCCAAAGGCAAGGTAGATGGTACGTTTTGGCGTGATACCCTTTGAAAGTTGTAGTTCAACTGCTTCCATAATGGCGATGATGGCATTTTTGTCATCGATGGAGCCTCTTCCCCAAAGGTAATCATCATGGATATTACCACTCCAGGGACCTTGCTTCCAGTTGGATAAAGTAGCCTCTTCTACTGGAACCACATCCATATGCGCGGCAAGTAGTAGTGGTGCTAGTGTTTGATCACTACCTTTCCAGGTATATAGTAAACTATAGCCATTGACTATTTCTTTCTTTAAATGCTGATGTAGCAATGGGTAAGTACTTTCCAGGTATTGATGAAACCCTTCAAAAGTACTATAGTCTATTGTGGAAGTATCGTAATGAGAGATCGTTTGGAAAGGAATAGCTTCTGCCAAGTGGTGGATGGCTTCCGTAGGTACAGATAGCTCCTCGGCAGGAGGTAACGCATCGGTATCCATCTGTAAAGATTCAAAAGTAAACGTATTATATAAGACAACACTTGTCAGGGAGAGTACTCCCAACAAGATAAAAAATAGCACTTTCTTCATGAGAAATTTAGTGAATAAAAAGTATAATTGAATAGTTTGTACGTTACTTTCAAAGATAGAGGGAAATTAGAAATAATTGTACATTATACATACATGATTTTGATCTCACTTAAGATATTTAATCCTTGCAGTGTTAGGGTATACTCCTGAGGAGGGGTAAGCTCTTCTTCTCTCTTGCCAAAAATGCCTCTCCATTTTTTCTTTGTCTTCTGTGAGAGATGCCCCAAAAAGTTCTGGGTATGGTCCATGATTCTTACGCCTTTTGGAAGAATAAGGCGAACTTCACTAGCTAAAGAGTTAATGTTGATCGTAATGTGTTTTCCTTCTAGTATTCCCTTACTCAAATCAATGTCGGTATTACTCAAACCTCCCCAGATCGTAAGCTCAAGGTTATTCTCTTGGATGTACTCTTCAACAAGTTGTAATTTACTTTCTCCTAACAATGTTTGTACAATAGTACCTTGGGGAGTTTTGGCAAGGGACAAACTCCTTTTACTACTGCTAAGAAAGGTTGTTACGGTAGATAGATTGCTACTGAGAGAGGAGGAAGAGGCTTGGGGGCGCTCAAATTCAAAGGAATGTGTGTTGTGTACTCTTTTTTGATACCCAGGGAAATCATGTACAATATCTTCCAAAGCCTCTATTGATTTAGCCTCATAGGCTTTTTGTAGGCGCTCTTCAAAGTCAAATTCTTCCAGATTGTGCTCTGTAAAGGCTTTTTGTAGTAGTTGTATGATCTCTTCTCTTTTCTTGGGAAGTCCGAAGGTAGTCTTTTCTTTCATATTGATGCGCTGTTTGCGATAGTTACTTCTCTTAATATACGTTTTCTAAGAAGTTCCTGTTGTATCTTCTCTAGGGGTATTATAACTATTTTTTTAAAAAAAAATGTTTTTAGGGTATAGATATATTTTTTCAAGATGAATCATTGAAAAATTTTTGGGTATAATATAAATCTTACTATTTTTATATCGTAAGCGATATAATTTATTTTCTTTAATATATTAAATATCAATAAGAATGAGCGCACCATTTTATCAGTTTTCAGCAAAGTCCCTTCAAGGAAAGGACGTATCAATGGAGGAGTTTAAAGGAAAGGTTGTTTTGGTAGTGAATACCGCCAGTAAGTGTGGATTGACTCCTCAATATGAAGGATTGGAAGCCTTATATGAAAAATATAAAGATGAAGGGTTAGTTATTTTAGGGTTCCCTTGTAATCAGTTTGCAAATCAGGAGCCTGGAGATGCTAAGTCAATTCAGGAAGGATGTTTACTGAACTATGGAGTAACTTTCCCAATCTTTGAGAAGATTGAGGTCAATGGATCAGGGACACATCCTATCTTCAAATACTTGAAGGATAACCTTTCTGGTTTCTTGATGAAACGCATCAAGTGGAACTTCACCAAATTCATGTTGGATAAAAATGGACAACCTTATAAGCGTTTCTCCCCAACGACTAAGCCAGAGGATTTAGAAAAGTACGTAGTAGAGCTATTGAATAAATAGTGAGCAGTGTTAAGTTATGAGTTATGAATTATGAGTTTTAAATTTAACTCATAACTCATAACTCATAACTCCCAACTCACCTATGCTTTATTTCATTGCTATCCTACCTCCTGAGCCTCTACGATCAAAACTGTCTGCCCAAAAGCAACTTATTGCAGAGCAGTATAAGACTTATAAAGCACTCAACTCTCCTCCTCATATTACCCTTTTTCCCCCTTTTCAAAAAGATGCCTCTCAAGAAGAATATTTTCTACAAACCTTGGAGAAGGAAATGTCTACAGTACAATCTTTTGATATTACTCTAAATGGTCATGGGGCATTTCCTCCTCGAGTAGTTTATGTTGCGGTTGAGTTGACAGATGCCTTGCAACAACTTTATGAACAGATCAAATTATTGGTGAGGGAAGTATGGGAGGTAAAAGAAGAGCGATATGGTGGCCGTCCCTATCATCCACATTTGACGTTGGCGTTTAAAGACTTGAGCAAAGGTGCTTTCCACAAGGTGTGGGAAGTGTATCGTGATACTTCTTTTGAGGCTACCTTTACAGTGTGTAAAGTAGCTTTGTTAAAACATGATGGTAAGGTGTGGCAAGTTTTGAAAGAAATTGGATTAAAAAAGGAGTGATTGTAGATAGGTAATATTGATCATCTATTATTTTATTGCACTTTTTTAATAAAAAATATATTTAATGGAACGATTTTTTTGTATTTATCTTAAGAGTGCATACTTTCGTTATGCGAGATCAAAACATATAAAACCTAATTTTTAGCCCTTATTAACCGCTATTAGCCCATTAAAATATTGTTTTTAATAACTCGAAATCAATCACACTTAGAAGTCTTGAGATTTTCTCAAGGCTTTTTTTTATATACTTTTTTCAATATTGATTTTCTAATAAATAATTGCATTATAATAATATCACTATAGGGGTTGTATTCATGAGTTATAGTATTATTTAAAGTGCAATGTGTTATTTGTAAGGGCTTGGTTAAATAGATAATTGATTGAACTTATTATTATTAACCTTTGTTGGTTCACAAGATGTTGTTTATTTATTATAATATCTTTATTCCGTACTATATAAGGCTTACATAAAAACGATAAGCCAGATGCCGACTTCATGGCAGATTTAATTTCAATGCTATAAAAAAAGAGAGTGAGGGATATTTCATAAGGCCTTTTGATAGGCAGGGGTAAAATAGTATGTTTGAGATTATTAGAATTGTAGACAAAAGCTAACAAATAACAATCCATATCAACTAAAGATATGGGTCTAATGTCCTAGAGTAATATGCAGCAGAAAAAAATAGTCCTGATCATACCAATATTGGTGGTGTTATTGATTATTGGGTGGATAAGTATGGGCGTAAACCGTCCTGACTTACAATTTGTAGAAGAAGTAGAGGAGGCTAGCCTGAAAATAGAGGAGTATGTGCCAGATTCGGCTTATGGAATTCCTGTCGATAGTCTGGAAATATTGGAGGGGGTAGTGCAAAAGAATGAAACGTTGGCCGATCTTCTGTTGCCTTATCAAGTGGCATTCTCTACCATTCATCAATTAGAGAAATTATCCAAGGATGTTTACAATACTAGATATATTAAGGCAGGACGTCCTTATACAATATTGACCTTAGGGGACTCTCTTCAAACGGCTCAATATTTCATTTACCATAAAAACCCTAAAGAGTATGTGGTGTATGGCATGAAGGACTCTCTTCAAGTTTATGAGGGCAAAAGAGAGGTAGTCTTGGAAGAGAAAGTAGTAACAGGAGAAATTAAGTCTTCTCTTTATAATGCAATCCTAAAAAATGGAGGGGGTTCTCAAGCTTTGGTAAATCGCTTGGAGAATGTATTTGCATGGCAAATTGACTTCTTCCATATCCAAAAGGGAGATCGCTTCAAGGTGATTTATGAAGTAGAGAAAATAGAAGGCAAGGAAGTAGGACTTGGGCGTATAAAAGCGGCAGTATTTGAACACAATGAAGAAACATTTTATGCGTTTCTATACGAGCATCACGGTGGGCAGCCAGAATACTATGATGATGAAGGCAATAGTTTGCGTAAAGCTTTCCTAAAGGCTCCTTTGAACTTTTCCCGTATCAGTAGCCGATTTAGTAGAAGAAGATTTCATCCCGTGCAAAAACGTTTCAAGGCACACCTAGGAACAGACTATGCAGCACCAAGGGGAACACCAATTTATGCAGTGGGAGACGGAACTGTAGTCGCTAAGGGATATACCCGTGGCAATGGAAACTATGTAAAAGTAAAGCATAATGGAGTGTATACTACTCAGTACCTGCACATGTCAAAGTTTAAGTCAGGATTGAGAAAAGGACAGTTTGTCAAGCAGGGACAGGTGATTGGCTATGTAGGAAGTACAGGATTGGCCACGGGGCCTCACCTATGTTTCCGTTTCTGGAAAAATGGCCGACAAGTGGATTGGTTGAGGGAAAAGCTACCAGCATCAGACCCTATAGAGGGAATATATCGGGAAGAATATGAAAAGCATATGGTCGTGATGAAGAAGCAGTTGGATGATCTATTGTACGAGGATGATTATTCTGATGAGCTAGAACCTTTAGCAAAAGGAAACGACATTAAGGACGAACAATGATAAATAATCGACATACTACTAACCAGCTTTGTTGAATCGTTGAATCGTTGAATTTCACCTTCGGTAAGTTGATTCGAGTTGAACTGTTGATTGATATATATACTCTTACAACATATCAACTCGAATCAACGAGCGAAGCTTAATTCAACGAATCAACGATTCAACTTTATTTAATCAAATGGTACTGATTTGGATAGGTTTTATCCCTCTCGTAACGATTTCCGAGTTCAGGAATTAATTTAAATAACTTTGGTGCCATATTCTTGTGATCTAAGATAACCTCAGGCTCATGAGCTTTCAGTTCTTCGTAAATGTCGCTAATGATGGCGTAGTTATTTAATTTGTTAAAATGCTTTTCGGAGATATTCCAGTGAAAATAACGTGTCGCTAAGGTGTTGCCTTGATAGTCATCCATATGTTCACCTAAAACAAGTATTCGCTTGTTTTGAACTGAAGCCCCTTTTGAGAAATACTGACTGTAGTCTAGCTTTCTAAGTTTTGGTATAAACTGGTAGTAGTGCACGTACATTCCTCCAATGGTGGCAACGAGCATGATAGTAAAAGAAAGCTCCCGGAAGAATTTTTTCTTTTGAAGTAAAAGATAATGCCCCACGAAGAAACTTAATGGAGGAACGAATAGGATTAACTGATAAGGAGTGAGTTGATCAGTAAAGAATAAGTTTAGGGTGGCTGTAATAGCCCATATAATCAAAATTTGTTGACAACTTACCTGAAAGTTGACAAAACGAAAATCCGTAAGTGTCCTAAGTATAGTAAGGATTAACAAGACCGCTGGAATAATCCCTATTTGCAAAAGATCTCCGTAAGAAAAATATTCATGTGTAGGGAAGGTAAAATAGGTATAGACATACATTTCTAAAAACCCTTGCAGTGAGTCATTGAAAAATGCATATAACAAGTAGATTGCTATAACAAAGAAAAATCCATACACACTAATAAATAGCTTTCGAATGGATGAAATTCTAAATACAGCCAAGCTGAAAAGGAACATTCCCAGAAACAGAATACTTGGAATATAAATAAGGGCGGCTATTCCAGAGTAAAATCCAATATTAAAGACCTCTTTATCAAGACTTCGGTTATCCAATCGAATAACAATACGCAAGGCCGATAGTAAAAAGCTTAAGGCAATTAATGGTGGTGAAAGTGTAAAAAAGTCAAAACTCAAGCTCATAAAGACACAATACAACATCGCTGGTAAGTAGGTCTTTTGATTATAGACCTCATTTCGCAGCATATTGACATTGAATATATATGCTTGATGCATGACAAATAGAATGGCTAAAATTTGATAAGTCAATTGTGACTTTCCGAAAATCAAGTCTACTAACCAATAAATTCCTGCAGCAAGAGGCCCTGTGTTATCCCAAACCTCAGAGTACATGTTTTTGCCCATAGCAAGAGCTTCCCCTATAGTGAACCAAGAAATTTCTGTCAGTGTCTCTGTGGTGCCATTGATCATAAATGGAAGACGGATGGCGATCAATATCAAGAAGGCGACAATCAGTCGGAAGGGATCATTGATCCTAAAAAAATCAACCATAAAAAAGGTAAAAGGTAATAGGTAAAAGGTATAAAGTAACAGGCAATAGGTGAAAAGTAATAGGCAAAGGGTAATAGGTAACAGCTAAGCTTTTACCTATTACCTTATACCTTTTACTTTCTACTCCTCCTCGTCTTTCTTATCCTCTGGAATATCCAGGTCTTCAAAGATCTTATCGATACGCGCTGCCTTTTCTTCGGTATCGTCAATATAGAAGTTTAGCTCAGGAATGATTCTGGCTTGATGACGAATACGTTGGGCAAGTAGGTTACGGATTTGTTTTCCATGTTCCTTGACCATCTCCAAAGAGGCTTCTTTGTCCTTAGACATTAGGAAACTCAAGTAAACTTTCGCCAGTCCTAAGTCTGGAGAAACAGTAACATCAGTTACGGTAATAAAGGCGCCACCAAAAAGCTTGTTAGCATTCTGTTGAAAGATTTCACCTAAATCTTTTTGGATGAGTCTCGAAAATTTTTGCTGTCTTTTACTATCCATGATATGTTGGTTTGCATTACTTTTTAAGAAGAGCTACCTACTTAATCTTCATCAAATTGTGGAAAATGATTATCATAGCGGCCTTCGGACACTTCTTCTTCTATGACTGCATCATCTTCTGCATCCATGTAGTCCTCCAACAAGACGTCGGATTCGTTTCTTGTTGGCAGTTCCAGTTCATCGATATTTAAGTCTTCAATAATACTAAAGATATACAGTAGCTCATTGTAGAAGTTTTCGACAAAACGATGATTGTACAAAGGTCTTGCCGTGTTGACTTGGAATAGCTCTTTTCGCAAATCTACGGCAACATATATTTTATTACTAACAATAGAACAATAAACAGGTGTATTACTTCTCTTTTTCAGAGTAAGCATTTTTTCCATGAGTTCTTCTGTGAGTAATTCTTCCCCTTCCAGTTCGTGGTCTGCATAAACCACATAGTTCTGTTTGAACTCATAATTTTGTGGGTGAATGTACTTTCCCCGGATCAGGTTATTCTCCTGAATGATACGTCCCGCATGTCCCAAGGTCTTTTGTAAAGTATCAGGAAGGATAAACATACGTCCCTTAATGGACTTTGGATACTCTGCTGCTAGAAAAATACCATGAAATAGGGTTTCCCATTGCTCTTTCCGCTCAAAAGTAGCAAGGAAACGCTCCAGTATATTTCGCTCTTTCCGCTCGATCACCTTCAGATTATTCTGAACAATGATTTCAGATAATTGCAATGGAATGCCGTCAATGGTACCGACAATTAAATCATCTCCTTCGTACTTATCAGGAATCATAGGAAACAAAAAGCTGGCTTTCCAGGTGTCGTAAGGGACAAATTGCGTGTGGGTATATTGTAAAGAAGGATCCATGAAATGGAGCATTTCTTCTACAACTACTTTTTTGTAAGTATCCGAAATATCCGGATTATAATAATGCTTCATATAGAGCCAAAACCCTACAGAAGGGGCTGTCAATACCATGAATGCAATGGTATAGCTATGTAGAAGTCCCATATGTACCATGATCCAGGTCAAAAAGACAGCAAGAATGGATAGTCCCCCAACTTCAATACGCTTATTGTGCATGTCTTTACGACTCTCTTCTAGTTCTTGCAGCTCGTCGTAGACATGCTCGCTGAAGTGGCGCTTAAATTCCTCCAGTGTTCTCATGGGTAGAAAGAGTAACAATAGGAAGCAAACTTCTTCCTAGATAGTTTCCGTGATGATTTTGATTCCACACTATAATTAGGGTTTATCGGTTACCGCTTATCGTTTATTAAGTAGTAACGGATAAACTACAAGTCACGTAAGCTAATTTTACCTACTATAGTAGCGGAGATGTGTGAATGATTAAAATTCAAAATTTGTGTTAATGTAAGGAATATACGTGAACCTTTGCAACTATAGTATCCTGTACGGGTGCAATTATTAAGTTTGAATAAATAACCGTCATACTACCTGAATGGCTTTGTTGAGGCGGCTAGCACCGCTGGTTGAGTGGCAGTACGTGCCGTTGAGTAGCCCTCCGGGCTGTTGAGAAAGAGCAGTAGTGTAAAACCTCAACGAAGCGAAGCTTTACTCAACGGCACGCAGTGCCACTCAACCAGCGGCGCTAGCCGCCTCAACTGTCGGTTGTTTATTCAGCATTAATTATCGCACTCCAAGAAAGAGGTGAGAAACAACTAAACAGCATGAACGAGCAAAGCTCAATTAAACATTATGAACAAAAATTTCTTCAGGGTAAATCACCTCATTAAGGTATAAGCCATGACCAGGCACTAAATATCGGGCAGCTGCCTTTCGATTACCGGTCTCCAAGGTTTGTATAAATTGTTCTTGGGTCATTTTACCTAATCCAACCTGTAGTAAATTTCCTGTCATAATACGAACCATTCCTCTCAAAAAGCGATTGGCTTTTACATGAAAAAAGAGTTTATCACCTTTTTGCTCCCAATAGGCTCCCATGATATCGCAGTTATGAGTGTATACTTCAGAATGAAGCTTACTGAATGCCGTATAATCAATATGATTTAGTAATAAGGCTGACGTTTCATTCAGTGTTTTTAGATCAGGTGTCCATGGTAAGAAATGTTCGAGTCCTTGTGCAAAAGGATCTTTCCTTAAGGTGATCTTATAAACGTAGGCACGACTGATAGCATCAAATCGGGCATGCGCTTCTGCTGTCACTGCGTATAGGTTACGAATAAGGATGTCTTTAGGTAAGAAAGCGTTAGCTTTGTGTAAAAACTGTTTACTATCTAATGTTCCTTCGTAGTCAAAATGGGCATATTGTTGGAAGCAATGGACGCCAGAGTCTGTTCTGCCACTTCCGGTTACCTGAATGGGTGTTCTGAGTAGCTTACTGAATACATCATTGATCACTTCTTGTACAGTAATGGCATTTGGTTGTACTTGCCAACCATGATAGGCTTTACCATGATAGGCGACTTCGGCAAAATATCGCATAGAATTGTATTTTTAGTGCAAAGGTAGAAGGTTAGAAGTAAAAGGTAAAAGGTAAAAGATAAAAAGTACCCCTTGTGGTTGCTCAATGAACCCATACGGGTGCGATTCATTACGCCCCTACAAAAAAAAATGATTTTTTTTAATTATTTCAAGGTGTTGTAAATCTGTTTTTTAAGGTCTTTTAGGGTTATTCATTGAACTTTTGTTGAAAAAATAATTTTGCAGATTTAAAAAACTCCTTTACATTTGCACTCGCAATCAAACAAAAAGCAACGTTTGATGGAGGGATACCAAAGTGGCCAACTGGGGCGGACTGTAACTCCGCTGACTTATGTCTTCGTAGGTTCGAATCCTACTCCCTCCACCAGAAGCCTTAGCAAGAAGTGCTAAGTGTTTAAAAGAGCAAAATTAGAAGCGGGCGTAGCTCAGTTGGTAGAGCGGCAGCCTTCCAAGCTGCAGGTCGCGGGTTCGAGCCTCGTCGCCCGCTCTTTTAAAATATTGAAATTACCAGAATGTGTAATTCTGGAGGGATACCAAAGTGGCCAACTGGGGCGGACTGTAACTCCGCTGACTTATGTCTTCGTAGGTTCGAATCCTACTCCCTCCACAGCATGGGCGAACCTTGTGGTCGCTCCGAAAAATACCAACAGCATCCTTGAGGGTGCAAAAAAAAAGCTTATTTGGGTACCCACAAGGGGTACCCCTACAAGCGGGCGTAGCTCAGTTGGTAGAGCGGCAGCCTTCCAAGCTGCAGGTCGCGGGTTCGAGCCTCGTCGCCCGCTCTTTGAAATATTGAAATTGTCAGAATAATACCTGGAGGGATACCAAAGTGGCCAACTGGGGCGGACTGTAACTCCGCTGACTTATGTCTTCGTAGGTTCGAATCCTACTCCCTCCACTTCTTTTTTTTAAAAAGTGGTAGGGTATAAAATTCTGATTAATTAATGATCTAATAGATCTTTGGAGGGATACCAAAGTGGCCAACTGGGGCGGACTGTAACTCCGCTGACTTATGTCTTCGTAGGTTCGAATCCTACTCCCTCCACAGCATGGGCGACCCTTGTGGTCGCCTCGTAAGGCATCAACAGCATCTTTGGTGCAAAAAAAAAAAAGCTTAGTTGTGTGACCGCAAGGGTCGCCGCTACAAGCGGGCGTAGCTCAGTTGGTAGAGCGGCAGCCTTCCAAGCTGCAGGTCGCGGGTTCGAGCCTCGTCGCCCGCTCAAAACCTACTCAGAAATGAGTAGGTTTTTTTTTGTTCAAAATGTTTAGGTGAGCTTCGCTCGTTCATACCGCTACACGGCGTATGTTAGTTGAGTGTTGAAGCAGTTTATACTGCTTGTCAAATGCATTCAACTCACCGAAGGTGAAGTTTAAGAATTCAACTAACATACGCCGTGTAGCGGTATGAACGAGCGAAGCTCAATTAAACATCATGAACAAAAGGTGCTTAGCTGTTCTGTGGTTTTAAGTACTTATGATCAAACCAGAAAGTACCAAAAGGAATTACAGAAGCTGCTAATCCCCATAGGGTTTGTCCCATTGACCATTTGTCAACCCATGTTCGTTGAAGGACCATGATGACGTAAAGGATGAAAAGCACACCGTGTATCATGCCTACCACTTTATTTGCTTCAGGATAGTCAAACCAGTATTTGAGTGGCATAGTAATAAATAAGATAACCAGAAAAGAAACCCCTTCTGCAAAGGTCAATAATCTAAATCGCCCAAGTGGCGTAGCGATGGATTGAAGCATAAGCTGTTAGTTTTATTATTTTTTAAAGACTGATTGTTAACTTATTAAGGAGCAAAGGTAGAGAATTTGCAAGGGATTTGTAGTATCAGTAGATGGAATAGTATGGCAGTTAGTATATATTCGGTTATCGGTTATCGGTTATCGGTTATCGGTTATCGGTTATCAGGGTACTTAGGTCTTTTCTTTAAACGGTAATAGGGTTAGCTTTAAATGTTATATAGTATCTTCGTTAAGATGGAAGCTGTCGCATGATATCTGTTTATTGTTTATAAGCGATAAATATTTCTCAATGACAGGAAGTACCTCTCAATTTTTCAATATCCATGAAGTATCCTGCACCTTATTTGATAGACTTTCCTTGTATAGGAGAAGCTAGTATTGGCTTTATTTCCGTGGCGGAGTATGAGCAACAGATTCCTTTTAATATCCAAAGAGTATTTTGGACGTATGGAACTCCTGAACATGTGGTGAGGGGACAGCATGCACACTATGAGACCGAGGAAGTGGTTATCGCAGTAGCAGGAACAATAGAGGTAAGGACTGAGTCACCGGAGGGCGTGAAGGAACACTTTGTACTCAAGACTCCAGGTGTGGGCTTGTATCTACCACCTCATTATTGGAGGTCTTTGCATTATCATTATGGAAGCGTACAGGTAGTACTAGTTTCTACTCTGTATAAAGAGGAGGATTATATCCGTTCGTATGATAACTATGAGAAAGTTTATCGCCTGAAAAGTCAGTAAAACTATGCAATACGAAATACCATTTTTGGATTTTACAGAGATCAATAAGCGGATAGGGAAAGAATTGGAGGATACTTTTCATAGCTTTCTTTATGCAAATAATTATATCCTGGGGGACCAATTAGAATATTTTGAAAAAGAGTATGCCATGTATACTCAAGTTGCATACAGCATAGGAGTATCTAGTGGTTTAAGTGCCATAGAACTATCCTTGCGTGCATTAGGAATAGGCCCTGAAGATGAAGTGATTTTACCGGCATTTACTTTTATTGCGACAGCTTTGGCAGTTTCCCATGTGGGTGCAAAGCCTGTTTTTGTGGATGTGGAAGAGGAGTCTGGGTGCATTGATAGTACAAAGATTGAAGCAGTAATAACGACCAAAACTAAGGCTATTATTCCCGTACATCTATACGGTTTTGCTTGTGATATGGATGCGATTACGAGGATTGCCGAGGGACATGGTTTATATGTTATTGAGGACAATGCTCAGGCTCAAGGAGCAACTTGTAAGGGGAAAAGAACAGGAAGTATAGGCCATATTAATGCGACGAGTTTTTATCCCGTAAAGAACTTAGGGGCCTTGGGAGATGGAGGAGCAATCACAACCAATGATGATACACTGGCAGAAAAGGTCAAAAGCTTAAGAAACTATGGAAGCTCAGAGAAGTATAGGCATCAGGAAATAGGCTTCAATGCAAGGCTGGACGAGTTACAGGCTGCTTTTTTAAGGGTTAAACTAAAATATCTGGATCATTGGGGCCTGGAGCGTCAGCAACTTGCTAATATATATGATAAATATTTACCGGAGACTATTCATAAAGTAAGAAAGGGAAACGTAGCGGATGGAGTAAGTCACTTGTATGTGATAAGGCACAATGATCGGGATCATTTACAGGCCCATTTAAAGAGAGAAGGTATACAAACGCTTATTCATTACCCTATTCCTATTCATTTGCAGGAAGCGTATCATTTTTTAGGATATAAGAACGGTGATTTTCCCATTGCTGAACGACTTTCAAAAGAAGTGCTGAGTTTGCCCTTGTATCCTGGGTTGAGCGAGGATAAGATTCAGAGAGTTTGTGAAATTATTATAGCCCATCATTAAGGGGGCTATTTTTTAGATAAAAACATATGTTAGGATTATTGTTGGTAGGCTGTTTGATTGTCTTTAATTCATTGGGAATAAGTAAGTTATTATTTTTATTTCAGGGTAGGGGAATAAGAGAGTACCAGCTTGTGCCATTAGTGTTAGTAGGGAGCTTTTTTCAAATGTTCATATTATCAGTACTTCATTTTTTTACGCCTATAAGCTTTTTTACCCTGACGATCACTTCTATTCTTGCATCAGTGGGGTGGATTATGGGAAGGCAATCAGTCTTGATTAAGGTTAATACAGGAAGTCGATGGCAGCGAGTGCTATTACTGATGATGTTGTTTTACATATTGGTGACAGGAGCTCAGGAACCTTCTTGGATAGATAGTTATTTGTATCACGCACAGGTAGTACAGTGGTATAATCTCTATCCCGTTACTAAAGGAATCGCTAATTTATTTTGTGCCTATGGTTTGAATTCCTATTTCCATTTATTAGTTGCCAATTATACTTTTCGGTTTACAGGATTTAATATACCAGCAGCGGTAACCAGCTTTTATATACTGACATTTTCTTACTATTTCATTATGGAGTCAGGCAAATATAAGTATGGGGCGTTATTGATATTGTTATGGTATTTAGTTGCTTTTTGGGGATGGGAATCTTCAATCTCTCCCGATTTAGTTTTATGCGGAATTATTGTGGTGGGAATACTGGAGTACCAAAGAAAGGATAGGACTTTTGAGGGTGAGATCTTACTGATTGTATCTTGTGCAATAGCGCCTTTGATCAAGCAGTCTGGTTTTATTTATAGCTTTTTATTGATTCCTGTTTTAATTAATTCAAAGTATCATATAAGCCGAATGGTTTTTGTGATGATAGTTAGTGTTTGGTGTAGCTGGGGTATCAGGAACTTGTTCTTATCAGGTTATCTACTTTATCCATTGCCTTGGTTCGATTTGTTTGATTTTAAGCATAAAGTACCATTACCATTCATTACTCAGTGGTTGGAGGATATCACGTTTTTTGCAAGAAGGCCACTAGATGATAGTTGGCAATTAGTGATCGGGAAAAACTTTTTAGAATGGATGCCTACTTGGTTTCTGCTACATAGAAAAACAGATCAACTATTAATGCTTTTAACATTGGTGGGAATATTTATTGATGGGTTTTTAGTTTGGAAGCACAATGTATTTTTGGATAGGATGGTTTGGCTTTTAATTGTTGTGGCCATAGGCTTTTGTTTATGGCAAACGCCAACGATGCGTTTTTTGTATCCTTATTTATTCATTTTGTTGATAAGAAATGTTCATCATATGGCGACGATGATAAAGCTCCCAAGTCTACATACCCTACAATTAGGTACTGTAATATTATTAATAAGTGGGATGGGATATGTCCTTTTGACGAAAGGGATGGTGTGGGAATACCCTAAAGATTATAAAAAAGTGGAGCAGCAAATAAAATATCAAACCCCGGAAGGCATCACAGTTCTTGTAGAAGGTACTGATCGTTGTGGAGATATAGCAATTCCGTGTGTCTATCATTTGCAGCGTAAAGACTTACACTCATTTTCCGATGACTTAAAAGATGGCTTTTACATGCATGCAAAGCCTTGGAGTAATGATGATATAAAGCAATAGAATTAAGTATCCCTATTCACTAAGAATAAAGCACCTTTTTTTGAAGGATCAATTCATCTATCAACTTATTTTTTAACCACTTGATACCTTTGATCCACCAAGGGAGGTTATTGACATGCAATAAGGGAATTTGAACTTTTTTAGCTCCAAAATATTGAAAGAATTGATTAATGCTTTCAATATGACTGCCACAAAAGTCTAGAGTTTTATTAGTGTTAGCATATTTTTGGATGATATGGTCCATTAATAATGTAGTACACCCATATTTTAACCCTTCAGCTGTTGTGAAGCTGGTGTAAATATCAATTTTGTATTTCGAGACCATAAAGCTCATTCCCCCTATGATGTTTTTCTCTCTATCGATAGCGTAAAAACTTTCTAGTATCCCATGATAATAAGCAGCTTCAATTACATTCAATAGGTCTTTTCCCACATGATCTTGATACCCTTCATTCCGTTCAGCAATTAGCCGGGTGTATCCATCACAAATATGTCGATAGTTGTTGGTCTTTTGAATGGTGATTCCATTGTTAATAGATTTTCTTAATGCATCTTTTCGTCCTTTTGAGTAGACGCTTTTTAAGGTAGGGTAAGGTGAGTTTAAAGACAATATATGAGTGTTCATTGTACGTGTTGTACGGATAGGGTTAGCGTGATGGAAGAAATACTTTCCCACGTACTTTTGATCTTTCAAATAGTCAAAATAAGGCTGAAAATCTCTTGTACTGAATGACTTTTTGGTAGAAAAAACACCTAGCTGTTGACAAAATGGACTCTGAAAAATATGCTTAATTCCCCATGCGTAAGTTACCTGAAAAGGCATGACAGTTAAGTATTCATTTGTTTGCTCGTCAATTTCTACCAAGGCTTCCCATTCCATTCCAGCTGCATCCAAAAACCAAGATAACGCAAAATGTTGAGGATTTTGGGAGTTCATGATACAATTGTCCCATGATTTAGTATTCAGGCCTGTTCTTTTAACGTGTTGTAATGCATTCATTGCTTACGGTATTTTTTAAGGGACTTCATGAAGTATATCATTAACCATTCTTATATTTTTTCATAAGAAAAGTACTACCTCCTATACCTCCAAATACAGCCATAACGGGAATCACAGGTAGTATGAATCGCCCATCAACATCCGCAATCGTTAACATGACTGTTATACCCTGAAAGAGTATAAAACTTAGTCCTAAAAATTTGATAGGGGAAGGGATGCTTCTGTGAAGTATGCCATATATGCCTAGAAAGTACAGCGTACTTAAGGATGTAATGGAAAATAAATTGTTCCACACAGAAAAGTAAGGACGTATATTAAAGGTAAATAGTAGCAATTTGGAGAATGCTAGTTGTAATCCATATAAAGGATTATAAAGGTAGAAGAGTATAATCCGAATCAATGGACTATGACTTCCGGAGGGAATATATAGATCTGTAGGAGGTGTTATGATTAAGGATTCAAATTTGGGTTGATGTATTAAATGTCCTTGAGCGTACTCCATATCAATCATCTGAAATGTCGTAAGCATATAATTTACTAGTGTTAGTAGAGATATTCCAAGAATACATAGTAGGCTGATTGAAGACCAGGAAAGTTTAGGGTTTATCCTTGATATACCATAGGTGACTATCCCAATTAAAAGACCAATTCCTGTGGGGCGTAAGAAACAGGTGAAGAGACTTATCACAAGGGTGAGGTAAAGCTTAATGGTAGAAGGCTTGTAATGATAGGATATCCATAGGTAAAAACTGATGATAACGCTACTTATAAATAGAGATTCTGTGCTGATGATGAAATTCCAGATAAATAGCTTAAAACATCCAAGGTAAAAGAATGCGGTAATAAGACTCCCAGCATGGCTTTGAGTGATTAAATAGACTGTTTTCATTAAACTGAGCATCCCTAGTAGGGAGATGCATAACTGAATGCCAATGATCCAGTATTCAGCTAGCTGTAAGTAGCGAAATACAGATAGGAATAAACCATAGCTAAAATACCATTTGTAATGGGAGAGGTCAAAGTTCTCTAAGCCTAATATAGTGTCAGCCGTCAAGTAATAGTAAGTGGTATCAGGAACAGGGCGTACACCGAATTTGTAGTAATAAAAAAAGTGTATACTTAGCCAAAGTATACCAATCACTCCATAAAATAGAGATGTGATGTTTTTGGGGAATCTCATAGGTGATGCTCGAAGAGGTACTCGGAAGCGACTAGCTTATTAGGTATGAGGTACATTGAGTAGTTAGGGATTAGTCTACAGTATACTATAACCTAATCCCTAGCCCCCAAACCCTATATATAATGTACCTTCAACGCAATACTCTTGCTCTCAGGATTAAAAATTGGATCGATATTCAAAGTCTGTAGCTTTTCATTAAGCTCAACTTTCAATAATACTTGCCTTTTTAGTGTACTGTGCTTTAAGCGCACATAATTGTACTGATTAATCTCTACAAGCGTCTCTTGCGGATCGTGGTGTAGGGATTCAGCAATAGTGATCTCTCCTTTAAGCGCGTTCCATGTCACGATAAAGGCTTTTTCCAAAGGATTAGCATAAATTCTAACGAAGTGTAGATCGCTAATCTCCAATACATCGTCTCTATGCAAAATCTCATCCCAAATAGCTTTGATTTGAGTATCATTCATACTTCCTGTCATAGGTATAAGTTACTTTTTGGTTGATTCCTTCCTGTTGGCTCAAGCATGTAAGGTTGTATGCCAAAAGGAAAGTAAAGGTCTCAAGTATTCTCTGTTTCGTAGACTTTCTTGGCTTTGAGTTGGTGAAAGTGAAAAAAAATACCAGAAATAGTAAAAATTATATGATGATTTTCCTCACCAAAAGCAAGTCTATTAGTTTAACTGAATAATAAGGAGAATATTATGAAAAATCATGCTTTATCCCTAATTAATCACAATTATTTCTAATTTTTTTGATTTTATCAAAACCCTCCTCTTTAACAAACAGTTTGCCAGATAGATGAGAAAGTTAAAGAATATTGTTTTTTAAACATAAAATACTTGTTTCATCCTAAAATGTAATTTTGTAGATTTGCAGCAAATTTTTGGAGCGTTAAAACACTCATAATAATATCCAATGTCTGTAAATATTAAACTTAAGAAAGGTTTTGATATCAAACTGGAAGGGGCTGCGAACTTAAGCGTGGCTTCGGTTGATCAGCCAGAGACATTTGCCGTAAAGCCATCGAGTTTCGTGGGGTTCCAAAGACCTAAGATGCTGGTGAAAGAGGGAGATGTTGTCAAGGCAGGTGACCCTTTGTTCTTTGATAGAAAACAAGAAGGGGTAATGTACACAGCCCCAGTTAGTGGAGAAGTTGTAGCCATCAATAGAGGGGCACAGCGTAGATTGTTAGAAGTAGTTATCTTGAAAGATAAGGATATCGAATACAGGGAATTCCCTAAAGTATCGGTAGATAGCCTTATTAAAGAAGATGCTAAGAAAACAATGCTGGAGTCAGGTGCTTGGTTGGAACTAGTGCAAAGACCATTTGCCGTAGTTGCCAACATTGAGGCAGATCCTAGAGCGATCTTTATCTCAGCATTTGATACGCATCCGCTAGCTGCTGATACGAACTTTGTGTTGAAGGGACAAGAGCAGTATCTGCAGGCTGGTATTGAGGTGTTGAAGAAATTTACTTCTAACATCCATATCAACGTAGACAATAGCTCAAACATCATGGCTGGACTGAAAGGTGCAACCATCAACACGTTCGCAGGGATTCACCCAGCAGGTAACGTAGGGGTACAAATTCACCATGTAGACCCAATCCGTTCAGGAGAAGATGTTGTTTGGACATTGACACCACAAGGCTTGGCGATCATTGGTAAGTTGTTTACGGAAGGACGTTACGACACAAAGAAATTAGTAGCCATTGCTGGTTCTGAAGTTTCTAATCCAGAGTATATCGAAACATATGTAGGTGCTCGTTTGGACAAAGTATTGTCTAAGAAAGTATCAGGATCTAATGTTCGTGTGATCTCAGGAAACGTATTGACTGGTGAGGCAATCGCTAAAGACGGTTACTTGAATCACTATGACAACTTGGTTACGGTAATTCCAGAAGGAAACAAGCCTAGATTCTTCTTGTCTGATGGGTGGTTGGCACCGATCTTTAACCGTTTGAGCTTCCACAAAGCATTTGGATTGTTCGCAGGATCATCTAAAACATATAAGTTGGATACTTCTTTGAACGGTGAGGAGAGAGCATTTGTATTCTCTGGTCAGTTTGAGAAAGTATTGCCAATGGATATCTACCCTACTTATTTGCTGAAAGCGATCATGGCCAATGACTATGACGAAATGGAAGCATTGGGTATCTACGAGTTGGCAGAAGAAGATCTGGCACTTTGTGAGTTTATCGATGTATCAAAGCATGACGTTCAGGCAATCCTGAGACGTGGCTTGGATGAGTTGAGACTAGCTTAATAATAGGATTAAAGGAGTTCTTAAAGCTCTGGATTATAAATTTTTCCATAGATGAAATTCTTACACGATTTATTAGAAAAACAAAAGCCCATGTTCGAAAAGGGTGGTAAACTGGAGCAGTTTTACTACTTGTTCGAGGCAGGGGAAACGTTCTTGTTTACACCTTCTACGGTGACAAAAAGCAAAGGCGTTCAAGTGAGAGATGCAGTGGATTTAAAGCGTATGATGATGACCGTGGTGATCGCTTTGGTTCCTGCTTTGTTGTTCGGTATGTGGAACGTTGGAGAGATGCACTATCTTTCACTAGGAGAGGAAGCGTCTTTCATGGACAAGTTCCTTCACGGACTAATCATTACCATTCCAGTGGTATTGGTAGCATATACGGCCGGTGGTTTGGTTGAGGTTGCATTTGGTGTGATTCGTAAGCACCCGATCAACGAGGGATTCCTGGTAACAGGTATGTTGATTCCTTTGGTGATGCCTCCTACAATTCCATTGTGGCAGGTAGCATTGGCGACTGTATTTGCCGTTTTGATCGCAAAAGAGATCTTTGGTGGTACAGGTATGAACGTACTAAACATTGCCCTGACTGCTCGTGCATTCCTATACTTTACTTATCCTGGAGATATCTCTGGTGATACTGTATGGGTATCAGGTGCACCTGATTCTTTCTCTGGAGCAACATTCCTAGGCTTGGCGCAAGCCGCTTCTAACGGTGGTGTAGCAGTAACAGACTATATTGCAAGTGGTATTACGAACTTCGACTTCTCGGTAGAGAGCTTGGTAATCGGTACGATCCCAGGGTCAATTGGTGAGACTTCAGTAATTGCTATCGGAATTGGTGCAATCATCTTGTTGGTAACACGTGTAGCTAGCTTCAGAATCATGGCAGGTACTGTATTGGGTGCTATTGCTATGGGATTGGTAATGCAAGCGTTTGCGGCAAACACATATATGTCTCTACCGTTCTACTATCACCTAATTGCTGGTGGTTTCGCTTTCGGTGCAGTATTCATGGCTACTGACCCAGTTTCAGCAGCACATACAGGCGCTGGTAAGTGGATCTACGGGGTGTTGATCGGTATTATGACAGTGATCATCCGTGTATGGAACCCAGCATATCCTGAGGGAATCATGCTAGCGATTCTATTGATGAACGTGATGGCCCCACTTATTGATTACTATGTAGTGAATGCTAACAAAAAAAGAAGATTAAAACGTGCGACAGTCTAACGGATATATTATCGGGTTTGCCATAGCCATGACCGTGATTATGGGTGGTTTGTTGGCATTTATTTCAGAGTCATTGAAAGAAAGACAGCAGCGTGAGATCTTGCTTGATACTAAAAAGCAAATCTTGGGTGCTGTGGATATCACAGGAGATGACAAGGCCGCTTTGTCAAAACAATTTGACGAGCAAGTAGAAGCTGTAGTAGTAAACAGCAAAGGGGAAGAAGTAGCGTACGAAGGAGAGATTCTTAAGATCAACATTCAGAAAGAATGGAAGAAGAAAGATGATTCTCAGAAACTACTTCCAGTTTACAAAATGAAAGGTGAGGGCGGAAAAGCAACTGCCTATATCCTTCCAGTTTATGGTTATGGTCTTTGGAATACGATCTGGGGTTATGTAGCCTTGGAGGAAGATCTTAAGACGATCAAAGGGGTGGTATTTGATCACGCCGGTGAAACACCAGGTTTGGGTGCTCGTATCGCTGATGCGGACATTCAGGAGCGTTACGTTGGTAAGAAAATCTTTGAAGAAGGTGATCTAAAGCCAGTTGTAATGGTAAAAGGTGAGGGTAACCAAATCACTAGCGACTACAAAGTAGACGGTATGTCAGGTGCTACGCTTACGGCGGTAGGTCTAAACGACATGCTTGCAGACTACCTTGAGTTGTACAAGTCTTATATCAAAGACCTGAAAGGAACTTCTGCGGTATCCATGAACTAAGCGTCTGGAGTTCCCTAATTATAAATTGTTTATTTGTAAAACCTCTGAATAACTATACTTAATCATGAGTACAGAAACTGCAGAAGTGAAGAAATCAGAGGCGTTGCTATCAAAAAGAAGGAGAAATATTGTAAAAGATCCTTTTGATGATAACAACCCTGTCACCGTTCAGGTACTAGGTATCTGTTCTGCATTGGCGGTAACGGCGAAAATGGAGCCGACACTGGTAATGTCTATTTCAGTAATGTTCGTAGTAGTATTTGCGAACTTGATTATCTCTTTGTTGAGAAACGCAATTCCTCAGCGTATCCGTATCATCGTACAGCTAGGTGTTGTAGCGACGTTGGTAATTATCGTAAACGAGGTGTTGAAAGCATATCTTTATGATGTCTCCAAAGTAGTAGGGGTTTATGTAGGTTTGATCATTACCAACTGTATTGTAATGGGTCGTTTGGAGGCCTTCGCAATGGGTAATAAGCCTTATGACTCTATCTTGGATGGTTTCGGTTCAGCAATCGGTTATGCATGGGTGATCTTGGCAGTAGCTTTCTTCAGAGAGCTATTCGGTTCAGGAACCTTGTTTGGCTTTCAGGTATTGCCAGATGCATTCCCTAAAATGGGCTTGATGACTTCTCCAGTAGGTGCCTTCATTATCATTGGTTTGATCATTTGGGTACAGCGTTGGAGAAACGGCTATGTAGAATCAGAGTAATCACTTCCTAAACGCAATTAAAAATGGATTTAATAAATCTTGCAATAAAATCGATCTTTATCGAGAACATGATCTTTGCATACTTCCTGGGAATGTGTTCATACCTGGCCGTATCAAAGAAAGTGTCTACTGCAATGGGTCTTGGATTGGCGGTAGCCTTCGTCCTTACCCTTACTGTACCGATCAACTGGATGATCAATGAGTACATCTTGAAAGAAGGTGCACTAGCATGGATGGGACCATCTTTTGCTTCTATTGACCTATCTTTCCTACAGTTTATCATGTTTATCGCCGTAATTGCCTCTTTCGTGCAGTTGGTGGAGATGATCATCGAGAAGGTTTCCCCAGCCCTTTATGGTTCTTTGGGTATCTTCCTTCCATTGATCGCGGTAAACTGTTCTATCTTGGGTGCATCATTCTTTATGGTACCAAGAGAGTATACCAACATCGTTGAGCCTACCGTTTACGGTTTGTCTTCAGGTATTGGTTGGTTGCTAGCGATCATCGCTCTTGCAGCGATCCGTGAGCGTATGAAATACTCTAACGTACCTGCACCGTTGAAAGGTTTGGGAATCACGTTCATCATCACTGGTTTGATGGGCTTGGCATTCATGTCTTTCATGGGTATCTCTTTGTAATCAGATTGCTCTCTTGGAGAGTAGTTGAATATAGAAAGGCTTTCTTCTTCGGGAGAAAGCCTTTTTTATTGGAACATAAAATAAAACCTGTTAACACCTGTATATATAAGTAAGAGTTTTTTTATTGCATAACCCAAAAGCGATAAGTAGTAACTTTCAATTAGAGTTTGCAAAGTTGCTTCATTACTTTAATAAACGACTATGAATCATTTACAAACAACCCGCCGTAATTTTTTACGACAGGGAGGGACGTTGGCTGCTGGTATAATGTTACCTTCTTTTTTAAACCTTTCTTGTGCAGATCAGAAATCAAAAAAACTAGGAGTGGCTTTGGTAGGATTGGGCCGGTATAGTACCAATGAACTAGCCGTAGCTCTACAAGCTACTCAAAGCTGTTATTTGGCAGGGGTAGTCTCTGGTACTCCAGAAAAGCGAGACTTCTGGGCTGATCAATATAACCTAAAGCCAGAAAATATCTATGATTACGACAATTTTGATCGTATAGCTGATAATAAAGATATTGACATTGTGTATGTGGTCTTACCTAATAGCATGCATGCGGAGTTTGTGATTCGTGCTGCTCAGGCAGGAAAACATGTTATTTGTGAAAAGCCATTAGGAATTTCTTCTGCGGAATGTCTACAAATGATTAATGCCTGTAAGAAGCATGGCGTAAAGTTGTCAGTAGGATATCGTTTGCACTTTGACCCATATCACCAGTACTTGATGCAGTTATCCGATAAGGTTCAATACCTGGAGGCAAGTAATGGGTATACCTTGAAGGATCATTCAGAGTGGAGAATGGATAAGAGTTTAGCTGGGGGAGGGGCATTGATGAATATCGGTATATATTGTTTGCAAAGTGCCTGCTATGTGACCGGGAAAACACCTATCTCAGTGACTGCCCAAGCCACTAAGACCAGACCAGATCTTTTTAAGGATATCGAAGAAACCTTGAGTTTTCAACTACAATTCGATCGTGGGGTATCCACTAATTTTGTAACCAGTCACCAATTGCCTATGAATCGTTTGATGGCTATCTCTGAAGGTAGAGAATATACTTTATCACCAGCGTTTTCCTATCGTGGAATCGGAAAAAAATACGCATTTGAGCAGTATAAGGAGTTAAGTCAACAAGCTGCTCAAATGGATGACTTCGCTACGGTGATTCGAAAAAATAAAGTTTCTAGCGTATCAGGAGAGATGGGGCTAAGGGATTTACGAATTATTGAAGCAATATATGAGGCCGCAGACGCAAGGAAACCAATAAGTATTTCGGATAAGTTATATACTTAAGAATACAAACAATGTAGTCTAATGATTAAGTTTGTTTATAGCCTCTTACAGCAGAGTTTTTAGTGATTGGTGATTAGTATGGATATCTAGTAAAACGAATCACCAATCACCAATCAGGTATTTAATAATCACAGCACTAGCTTCGAGAAATAAACTTAGTATTGATCTTCTTTAGTATTAAAATAAGTAGTATGATATTGCTATCACAGTTCCAGGTATATTGATAATGTCGTTTTAGTAGACGTAGTCCTGCTATAGGATTATCGGTTAAATAAAAACTCAGGTAAGTAGCTCTTAAAAATTGAAATTTAGTGGCTAACCTAGTTTCCATCAGAGAGAAGAAATCTACCTTTTTTGTATTAGATAAATCCGTCAGAACCTGATTAGGGATGGTACAAAACCCTTTTTCGTTTAAATACTGTAATGCTTCAAAAAGAGGGCTTTTTAGCTTATTATCCTGTGCAAAACGATACACAGTGTCCCAATTTATATTCCCTGTTCTTAGGATATTGACAGCATCCGTCACCCAACGAATCGGGCGCATAGGATTTAGTTTAACGCCATGTACGATGATTAATATAAAATTTAAGGTATCGTTAAGGCACCTCATTTCTTTTGTAGGGTTTTCTACATATTGAAATATTTCTGCTTTACTCCAATTGACGTGAAAGACACTATGACTAAAACGCCAGTGTAGATCTAATTGAAAATTTCCTTTTACAAACGTCAAAGCATGTAAAACATGAGAAGCAGGAATTTTTCTATGATCTCTATGAGGAAGAAGGGGTTTCCATCCTGACTTTTCCAAAAGTGTAACAGTTTCCTCCCAATTCTCTTGTTTGATAACCATATCAATATCTGAGGTAGGACGGGCACCAAAATCTTGGTAATAACGAGTAATCAAAGGAAGGCCTTTAGTAAGGAAGTAATCAATATTAGCTTCGTTTAGCATTTGGGTGAAATCGGTACACTGTTTTCTGAGTAGTTGGTTCTTGTACCAAGTATGTTTGTAATACCCTTCAAATTGTTGGACGGCACGATGCTCCACTCCCAGTTGCTTGAAGTTCTTGTAGACTAAAGGGAGTAATTTTTTAGACCCCATTTCCAATGAGTCATAAATTGTCGGAAGAATATGTCCTCTAGGAATTTCTTCGACCTCAAAACCATGGAAGTCAAGCCATAAATTAAAATTCTCTAAGGCTTCTTCTTTATGTTGAGATAAACAGGCCTTCAAGAGCCATTCTTCTTCTTGGAAAGGTAATATTATTGAGGATCTAAAAAATGGTTTCAGTAAAGGGTTCATGTTCTTGAAGCGTTTTGTTAGAAAAAAGGAAACAATGATCTGCCAAAGGAATGACCGCAGGATCATGGCTTATAATAATAATGGTCATGTCTTTACATTGGCTTTTTAGGAAGGAAAGTAAGCAACCAATCGTTTCTTGATCTAAATGATTTGTAGGCTCGTCAAGGATCAATAGGGATGGATTATTGAGCAATGCCCTGGCGATCATTAGGCGTTGTTTTTGTCCTCCTGAAATACTATTGTTGATAGCACCAATTTCTGTATAAAGTCCATTGGGTAGTTCTGTAATCCATTCTTCGGCATTTACTATTTGCAATGCTTTTTTGATAGAGCTTTCTTTAATCTCTTTATTGAAAGTGAGGTTGTCATATATAGTGCCTTTGAATAAGGATTGATCCTGAAATACAACACCAATTTTTTGTCTATAGTGATCGATATCCAGAAAATGGATAGGTGTATCATTAATAAGTATACCTCCTTGATTTTGCTGAATAAGGTAGGTGATTAATTTAATGATCGTTGTTTTCCCGGAACCATTTTCACCAGTAAATAAATTGATTTTATTGGGCTTAATACTAAAGTTCACATGTTGAAGGACCTCCTGATTGCCGTAAGTAAAACTCACTTCATCAAATACAATATTCTCAATAGACGACAGACGTATATCACCACTTTTTTCCTGATGGTTAAGGGCAGAAATAATAAAATCATCTACACGTCGGAGCGCACTTAGTCCTTCAGAAATGTCAATGCTCTGGGTAATGAGTTGTGTAAAATATTTTCGGAGTATAAAGAGCATGAAGTAAAACGTCAATAACTCCTCCAAAAGAAGGTCCCCCTTGATCACCTGTATTCCGCCGATCAATAAGATGACTGTAACTATGACAGATTGTAAAGCTTCTTGTATCTGAGAAGTATATGTAAAGCCCATGACCATATTGACGCCAAGTTGACGAAGTGATGCCAAGTGTGATGTAATGGAACGAAAGGTAATCTCAGAGGTACCAGACATTTTAATCGATACATGTTGTTGGGCAACAAAGTCGGATTGCTCTCCCCATTGGAGTAATCCTTCATGATACTGAGATAAATGCTTATTTTTCTTCTTTTTGATAGGTTGAAGTGCAAGGAATAGTATAGGTAGTGTAATTATAAACAAAAAGGTAAGTAGTCTATTAAATATCACTAAAAGGCAAATAATGGTGATAGAGATAATGAAGGCAGGCATGATCTTCGTCAGAATAGTATTGAAGAGCCGATTCGTAGCCTCCGTGTCCATTAAAAGAATTTTTTGAACCATAGCAGGAGTATAAGTGTCAAAAAAGCTCGAGGAGGAGCCTAGCAATGCCAATATAGACTTTTCACGTAATAGCGCAACCTGCCTATTGGTAAAGTAAATACTTTGTCGTCGACTGTAGACTGCTAAGCTTGCTTGGATCAGAAAAATGGTAATGAGAAGAAAACCGTTTTGTGTCAAGCTTTCAATATTTCCTCCTGCTTGAATATCCTGAAGTAACTGTTGTAGTAAATAAGCGGTTGGGATAAAGCTAAGTGAGTGTATAGCGCTAGTGATTAGACCGATATATGCCTTTTTATCCCAAGGGAAAAGATATTGTTTTATCAGGGAAATTGGGCTATTTTTCTCCATTTTGTTCTCTTCGTCTTTCTAGGATCTGTTTTATTACGGAAGGTAGTTGTTGGTATTTTTTGGCCTCCTCTCCTAACATCATATTATTGCCGTGAATACGACGTTTGGCTAACACCTCTTCATGTACTATGGATGTTACCCCTAGATCTTTAGCCCTGCTGTACCACTCAATAAACTCTGAAGTATTCAGTCCTACTTGAAAGGGACCAATCTGCTTAAGCGCCGTTTTACTGGCAAGTAAGGTCGATCGATGATACCCGTTAAATATTTCTTCCCGACACAGGTATTTTCCTTTTAGTTCTGTTGCGATATCTTCTGATTCAAATTGCTGAATTTTGGAAAAGACCAAACCAGCTTTTGGATTCTTTCTGAGTATTTGAATCTGTTTTTCGAGCTTTTCTTTACTCCAGAGATCGTCAGCATCCAAAAAAGCAATATGTGTTCCTTTGGCTTGATTGACTCCAGTATTAAGTGCATCAGGTACACCGCATTTACGCATATTGATTAATTTAACTTGCTCAAAGCTTTTGACAATAGTAGCTGTTTGATCCGTAGACCCATCATTAACTACAATGATTTCAGTAGGCTGTAGCGTTTGGGAGATAACACTGTTTAGTGCTTTACCTATGTATTTTTCTCCATTGTATACAGGAATGATAACAGATATTTTTTCCATTTGATTAAGGTGTTTGATGTAGTACCGACTTTCAGAGATATGGCTTGTTCTTTTATCGTTAAAAGTTATCCAAAGTATTTTTTCCCGTTTCTCTTCTACGATCCAGTGATTTTTTAAGTGCTTGAAGAATACCTAGGGATTTGGTGCCTTTATTGGCAGTAATTCCTTTTTCATGAATACGGTACTGAAGGACTACCTCATCGATTATGTGGGTTTTTATTCCTAGTTCCCGGACTTTCATAAACCAATCCTGATCCTCTGAAAGCTGTAAAGTTTCGTCCAATAATCCGGTCTTTTCGAAAACGGACTTTTTGACGATAACACTGGATAACAGTATATGGAATGTTTTCTTTTCAGCACTTCGGTACAGCTCCTTCCTGTACATACTTTCAGGCATAAATTGATAGGTTGTCATACCACTTACAATTTCAAGACTGGGATCTTCCTGAAAAGCGTTGAGTTGTAATGCAGTCTTACTAGGTAACCATTGATCATCCGCATCTAAAAAAGCGATCAAAGGACCTTTTGCAATTTGTAAGCCTTTATTTCTTGCAGCTGCAGGCCCTGTATTTTCCTGCTTGACATAAACTACTTCTGGAAACTGAGAGTGTATGATGGTAGCGGTTGTATCTGTAGAGCCGTCATCAACCAGAATAATTTCACCGATAGGAGATGTCTGTTTTTTTATACTTTGAATAGCTTCATATAGGTACTTATCAGCATTAAAAGCAGGGATAATGACTGATATAGAGAGGGATTTATCCATGATATAGTAATCAAAAAGAGAGTGCTTAATGAGCGATTTTATCAAAGTGTTGTTACAAAAGCAGCGATTGCTTGACCAACTTCCAGAGGGTCGCTTCCAAGATGAACTTTATAAGTGGGTAGCCCCTTGGTAAGTAAGCTACACTTTTGAAAGGTTTCTTTTTGTAAGCCAGGGAGCTGAAACATGGTGGATGGCGTTAAATTACGCATTCCGTGTTCCTTGCCTATAAGTTCAAAAGTAGTTACTGTAGAGTTGGTGATCACAGGAACTAAATGGGCCTTAAGAGGACTATTGGAAATGAGCTTTCCTTTTAAGCCAGTGTTTAAAGAGACCAATGCTTTTTCTTGATTTTTTGAAACAGGAGCAACGAAAGAATTAATAGAAGGAAAGCGTTTCCTGTTATCCAGATTGATCTTGGCGTAACCATAAAGGCTATATGCCCGTAGTTTTTCAGAATCTGCCAATACATAATCATCCCCTAGGATATCCATTCCGGCAAGAGCACAAGAGAGTGTCGTGGATGACTTACCAGATCCACTATTCCCAGAGATTAATACTGCTTTTGCATTTGCTGCAACAGAGGCAGCGTGAAGTAACTGTAAAGAGCTTACTTCTGACCGCCAGTGAAAGATGTTTTTAAAAGGAAAACTTTGCTCCCAATAGGGTATTTGCTCAGGAGTATTTATCAGGTAGTAGCCGATAGATCGTTGCCTGTCATAAAATACAAAAGAAGCAGCACCATGTTGAAAGGCTGCGTAGAAGCGATCATTGTTAAACCCTTTTAATAACCCTTGCTCTTGATAGTCCTCCTTTAAGAAAGGTAGGTTTATGTGAAAAGGAGCTTGGTTGCTCCAACAGTAGATCGTCAGGTCTTCCTTTTTTGGAGGTAGTTGCAAATGTGATAAAGCACTCCCCAGACAATTCTCTAGTGAGGGATCTCCTGCGAAAATTACTTTTGCCGTTTCGCTTCCTATACTAAAGTATTGATTGATAGAAGACACCTCAGATATTTGGGTAGCAACCTGATTCAACTGTTCAAAAAAATTGATAGGTACTAGTACTTCCTCTCTCATCCTTCCTTGTTTTCATGTGGCCAACCTTTTGCATCTACCTCATGAATCGGGTCGAGTAATATGAGTTCTTGCATATCATTGAAGACTTCAAATGAAATTTCCTGATAATTTACCTTTTCGATGTTTTCTTGCCCGATAAGAGGAGATTGTGTTTGCTCTAATAATAGGTTCTCCGAAAGCATTTGCTCAATTAAAGAATCAATTTGAAGTGCTTGTTCTTCCGTTAAGTCTACAAAGTAGTTTTTTAGTGTTGAGGTGGTATGAGAAGAGAATTCAAGGCAATTGAAAATATGAATGGCACTACCTTTTAAACTATAATAGCTTCCTGTAAAAAGGTTGACAACAATTGTTTCCATATCAAATTTATCAGAAACAATTTTCTCTGAGTTAAGGGTTATAAAACGCATATAATTTTGGATTAAATTAATTTTCAGTGAGATAATTTAAATATTTTCTTTTAAAACTTATAATGAATCATGGAATAAGTGCTATTGGTAATCTTAAATATGTTAGTAGAATTGAGGATTCATTTTCTAAACTTCCTTTTCTTTATTCATCATTGCTATCTTGCATTACAAACTAAAAATCCTGATAAACGATGAACACTTTAAAAGACAAAATTCAACAAAGAGCAAAGGCCTTACACGCCGAAGTCATTGCCAACAGAAGACATTTACATGCCAACCCTGAACTATCTTTTCAGGAGTATAATACCGCTGCATATGTAGAAGAGTTACTTCGTTCTTATGGAATTGAGAAAATCGAGCGATTAGCGGAAACAGGTATAGTGGCCTTGATTGAAGGGAAGAATCCTGAGAAGAAAATTATTGCATTAAGGGGAGATATGGATGCCTTACCGATCATTGAGGCGAATGATGTAGATTATAAATCCAAGAATGAAGGGGTGATGCATGCTTGTGGACACGATGTGCATACTTCTTCATTGTTGGGAGCTGCAAAGATTCTGAATGAGGTAAAGGAGGAGTTTGAAGGGACGATTAAGTTGATTTTCCAGCCAGGGGAGGAGAAGGCTCCAGGTGGTGCTTCTATCATGATTAAGGAAGGAGTATTGGAAAATCCTAAGGTAGAGAAGATTTTCGGCCAGCATGTGATGCCTCTAATTCCAGTTGGAAAAGTAGGTTTCCGTAAAGGGATGTATATGGCAAGTGCCGATGAAATTTATATGACCGTAAAAGGTAAAGGAGGGCATGGTGCCGTGCCGGAGATGTGTGTAGATCCTATTCTAATTACGTCCCATATTATTGTTGCTTTACAGCAAGTGGTAAGCCGTATTGGCAGTCCAAAGATTCCATCGGTACTAACCTTCGGAAAGGTGATTGCGGAAGGTGCAACCAATGTGATTCCAAATGAGGTAAAGGTAGAAGGAACATTCCGTACAATGAACGAGGAGTGGAGAGCGAAAGCACACCAAAAGATCAGAAGTATCGCAGAAGGTATTGCAGAAGGTATGGGCGGAAGTGTAGATCTTGAAATTAGAGTAGGATATCCATTCCTAGTCAACGAACCAGAGGTGACAGAGCGTGCCATGAATGCTGCCAAGGAGTATCTGGGTGAAGATAATGTAGTAGACTTGGACTTATGGTTGGCTGCAGAGGATTTCTCATTCTATTCTCAGGAAGCAGATGCATGTTTCTATCGATTGGGAACCAGAAATGAAGAGAAAGGAATCGTATCTGGAGTGCATACCCCAACGTTCGATATTGATGAGAAAGCCTTGGAGATAGGACCAGGATTGATGGCATGGCTTGCAATTAATGAGTTAAGAATTAAGAATTAAGAATGAAAAATATCGGTTTAATGATTCTTCATTCATAATTTTTCATTCTTCATTAAAAAAAGCCTGTCATTCTGCCACTGTCAAAAAAGACAATTTCACCTTCGTTTAATGAAGGATTGCTGTCATATTGTCCTGACTTTTGGCTTGGCAGTAAAATTGATACACCGTAGGTGTTAGGGGCTAGGGATTAGGTGTTCGTGACTTATCGACTAACTAACACCTAATCCCTAATCCCCAATCCCTAACTTCAACATTAAGTATTTATAGATTATGGCAAAAGACGAGATCAAAAATAAAGCGGAACAAGAGGAAGCAAATGCAAAGGCTCAAAACGAGGAGAAGGTAGAAGGAAATGAGGAGCAGACAGTAGATGAAAATATTGAGGAGCATCATGAGCATGAGGAAGTAGAGATGGTAGAGGAGTCTGAAGCTGATAAATATAAGAAGGAAGCACAGGAGGCAAGAGATCAGTATCTTCGTTTATATTCTGATTTTGAGAACTTCCGTCGTAGAACCTCTAAGGAAAAGCTGGATTTTATGAAGAATGCCAGTGAGGACATGATCGTTGCTCTGCTGCCAATCGTAGATGATTTCGAGAGAGCACTAAAGCACGCTACTGTAGAAGATGGACAAGAGGCGTTTCAGGGTTTTAAGGAAGGAGTAGAGCTTATCCATAATAAATTAGTGAAGGCGTTGGAAGCTAAAGGCTTGAAGCCTATGGAAGATGCTATCGGAAAAGAGTTTGATATGGATCTTCATGAAGCGATTACACAAATTCCAGCACCTTCAGAAGAACTGAAAGGAAAAGTAGTAGACGTAGTGGAAAAAGGCTATGTATTGAATGAGAAGGTAATTCGTTACGCAAAAGTAGTGGTAGGAAACTAATCGGTTGAATCGTTGAATTTCACCTTCGGTGAGTTGAATTGAGCTTCGCTCGTTGATTCGAGTTGAACTGTTGATTGATTCAATTTTAATTGAATACTTAACCATAATCGATCAATAAACAAATCAACTCGAATCAACGAGCGAAGCTCAATTCAACGATTCAAGACACCGTGTAACGGATTCAACAACTAAATATTTAGATCAATATTCGGTATAGGGTTCCTCTGTGGAGGAGTCCATAGAGGAAAGCATATATAAATAGCTATGGCAAAGAGAGATTATTACGAAGTGTTAGGAGTAAGCAAGGACGCTGACGCATCGGCCATTAAAAAGGCTTATCGTAAAGTGGCGATCAAGTTTCACCCTGACAAAAACCCGGGAGATAAAGAAGCAGAAGAGAAATTCAAAGAAGCAGCAGAGGCTTACGAGATCTTGAGTAATGAAGAGAAGCGTGCACAGTATGATCGTTTTGGTCACGCAGCCTTTGATGGAAGCGGCGGCTTTGGCGGTGGCTTCGGCGGAGGAGGTATGAACATGGAAGACATCTTCTCCCAGTTCGGTAATATCTTCGGTGGGGGCTTCGATGATTTCTTTGGCGGTGGCGGAGGTGGCGCCCGTGGGGGACGTCGCGTCAACAAGGGGTCCAACCTTCGTATTAAGCTGAAGCTTACCATGGAAGAAATTGCACAGGGAGCGGAGAAGAAGATCAAGGTAAAACGTTATGTTTCTTGTGATACTTGTGGTGGTTCTGGTGCAGAGAGCAGTGCAGATGTAGAAACTTGCCATACTTGTCATGGTTCTGGTCAGGTACAGACTGTGAGAGATAGTATGTTTGGTAGAATGGTTTCTCAGGCCGTATGTCCTACTTGTGATGGAGAAGGTAAGATTGTCAAGAAGAAATGTAAGTCTTGTCATGGGGAAGGTCGCATTGCAAAAGAAGAGGTGTTGGAGGTGAAAATCCCAGCAGGGGTTTCAGATCGTATGCAACTGTCAATGTCTGGAAAAGGTAACTTCCCTAAACACGGAGGTGTTCCTGGTGATCTATTGATCGTTATTGAAGAAATTGAGCACGAATACTTCCACCGTGACGGCAATAATATCCACTACGATTTACATATCAACTTTATTGATGCAGTCTTGGGTGCTAGTATTGAGGTACCTACCTTGACAGGAAAGGTAAAAGTGCCAATCGATGCCGGTACGCAGAGCGGTAAGATCCTTCGCTTAAGAGGAAAAGGAATTAAGGATGTAAATGGATACGGCGCAGGAGATCAGTTGATCCATATCAATATCTACACTCCTACAAAAGTTTCTTCTGAAGAGAAAAAGACATTGGAAGGCCTAAGAGACTCAGCCAACTTCCAACCGGATAATAAGAAAGAAAAGAAAGGCTTTATCAATAGAATGAAAGAGTTCTTTGAATAGTCGGTTTGGTTTATCGGTTATTGCTTATCGTTTAAAAAAGGTTTATCGGTTATTGCAGGTCGTTTAGGAGTGAAATAATTTTCTTAACTGATAACTGATAACTGATAACTGATAACTGATAACCGATAATCAAAAAAGCTTCACCCTTCAAAGGTGGAGCTTTTTTGCGTATAGGAGTTTTTGACCGACAGTATAGACTTATTCATAGTGCTTTGTTAATGTTTGTTTACACTAAAGAATAGTCATTAATAGCAGGAGGGGGTATACTTAGTTTTCAATTATGTAAGGCATCATTTTGACGCCATATAATTGAAAGTATACTTATTAACCCCAACTGTAACTGATGGAAATTAGACCTTTAACCCTAATTGCCTACCTATTCACATTTTTGATGGTAGGAAGTGTAACCCATGTATTGGCTCAAGACTATCAAGATTATGAAGTGCCCTATGTATCCTGTGAAGTAAAAGCGGCCTCCTCGGAGAGTAGTATGGATGGTGTAATCAGCTTTTCTTATGGAGGAGGAGCTGGAGGACCTTACCGTATTGTCGTCTTCAATGAAAATGGGAGCTATTATGAAGAATTCGACAAGGAAGAAGCTGGAGAGATGACGATTAAGAACCTACCTCCGCAGTTTTATGATGTACGCGTATATGACAATCAATTTGTTGATGGCGTATGTTTTCCAACCATTGGTGTAGAAGAAAAAGAGGAGACTCCTCCTACCAAACCAGATGAGCCTACAATCCCCAAAAATCCTCAAGAACCGACCCAGCCAGAAGAACCAACAACTTGTGAGGATATACGAATGAAGTCCTATCCTAAGTTTATAGAGGAATCCTCAAGAGATGCATACGATGGAATGATTGAGATTACGGTTGAAGGAGGTATGGGAAGTATGATGTATGAGTGGACAGGACCCAATGGGTACACTTCTTATGAGAAAGATGCTACCGAAATGACCGCAGGTCGCTACACGGTAAAAGTAACAGACGAAAGAGGGTGTGTAGCCTACTTCACTTATTACATGAGAACAGCTGTAGATGAAGGAGTAGAGGAAGAGGTTGCTTGTGATATGACCGTAAGAGTAAAACACTCAGATGAAACAAAAGCTGGAGCAAAGGATGGATTTATTCATGTTGAAATTAATGGAGGTGAAGCACCCTATCAAGTGACATGGATGGGGCCAGATGATTATTACACCACAGAAGAATCTAGCAGTAAGAGTCAAGCGAGCGGGTTAAAGAAAGGACAGTACTACCTTTATATAGAAGATGCCAACGGCTGTGAAAATAGTTTTAGTTACTACATTTATCAAGGAGAAGCGGCCGAAGAGAATCTATGTGACAAGGTGGATATATTTCTGACTGAAATCACTACAGGAAATATCATGGATGGATACAGAGATAAAGGCGATATTTATGTAAAGGCAATAGGAGGTACAGGGCCTTATCAATACTATTGGAAAGGACCGAATGGTTATGAAGCTGAAGGGGAGTTTATTGACAACCTGTCACAAGGAGTCTATCAGGTTACGGTAGTTGATTATAATGGTTGTTCATATGCGGAAGAAATCTTAGTGGCCAACTATAGCTGTAATTACGCTGACTTAGAAATCAAGGTAAAGAAACCATCAAGTATAGATGCTGCTGATGGTGAGCTAGAAATACTAGGCAGTGAAGAAAATCAGTACTTATGGATTTATGACAACGGAAGCCAATTTGCAGAAGGCACAAAAGTAACAGGAGTACCTGTCGGAGAAGTGTGGGTAGAAATCATTTATCCTAATTCTTGTGTACAAGAACAATCCTTATACTTGGATTATGAAGCGGCAGAAGCCCGTTTCACGACCTATCCTAATCCTTCCAATGGAGTATTTAACCTGAAGTTTCCAGCAACTGTTAATAAGGCTATTCCAGTTGAAGTGCTAGATCTTTCCGGGAAAGTGGTCGCAACGATTTCGTTGGAGGGATATAATATTCAGCAAGTTTCCTTGGAGAGCTTAGAGAAGGGGATCTATATGATCAAAAGAGCGGATGGAGACCGCATAGAGACAGAAAGGATAATTATCAAATAACCGTTTGCAGTGAACAGTGAACAGTGAACAGTGAACAATGGGCAGTGAATAATTGAAAATTAAAAATTAATACCACAGCGCTCGCAATGATACACCTAAAGCACCAATCTCACTGTTCACTGCTTACTACTTATATTCTTGCCGCCAAAATCAACTCCAGATTCATACAAGGCATATCATATTTCTCTGCAATAAATTTATTTGTGACACCACCTTTATAAGCATAAACCCCTTTCGTGAAGCCAGGGTAGTAACGAATCATCTGATCCGTACCGCCTTTTTCGATCAGTTTTGTCAACATAGGAGCAAAGATATTGCTCAAGGCTGTAGAGGCAGTCCTAGCAACTCTTGAAGGAATATTAGGGACACAATAATGAATAACACCGTGACGGTGAAAGGTAGGTTGATGTAAGGTGGTAGGTTCAGAAGTTTCAAAGCATCCTCCTTGATCAATACTCACATCAATAATAATAGAGTTGGGTTTCATATAAGAGACCATCTCCTCGGTCACAAAGGTTGGTGTACGTCCTCGGTTGGTGTGTACTGCTCCAATAACTACATCTGCTTCTGCTAATGCCTCTGCTAGTTTGCCGTTGTCAATCACGGAAGTATATAGCTGAGGGTTCCCCAGTATATTCTTCAATCTTCGGAGACGATAAATATGATTATCGAAGATCTTAACTTCGGCTCCCATACCCATACTGGTGCGGGCAGCGTATTCAGCTACAGTTCCAGCTCCCAGAATAACCACTTTGGAAGGAGGAACACCGGTGATGCCACCTAAAATTATTCCTCGACCCTCATTGAAACTACTAAGGTACTCAGCAGCAATCAGCATCACCGTACTACCAGCAATCTCACTCATGGCACGCACAACAGGCAGGCCTCCTACTTTATCCTCTAGTAGCTCAAAAGCTAAACAAACAAGCTTTCGTTGTGTGACTGCTTGTATATATTCTTTGGATAGCTCTTTGGTGTATAGTGCGGAAATGACCGTTTTTTGTCGCTTAATATGCTTAATTTCTTCCAATGAAGGCGGAGATACCCTCAGTATAATATCTGTACCAAAAGCATCTTCAGGGCTGTATACGACTTTAGCACCTGCATCACTGTATTCTTTATCAGTTAAATTGGCCGGTAGACCCGCACCGCTTTCCAGTAGTACGTCATAACCATTATTGACCAATATGGCTACCGCTTCAGGCCTAAGCATAATCCGTTTCTCATCAGAGCAGGATTCTTTGGGTAAGCCAATGGCAATAGGGTCTTTGCCTCTGTTGGGGCTTTTGACCATCATTTCCTGAGGGTGATATTGATATACTTCCTCAGCGGCTTTTTTGAAGCCCTCTTTTTCTTGATCGCCCATGATAATTTGAGTGTTTAGTTCGGGTATAAAGTCATAGGTAAAAGGTAGGTGTGCGATTGGTCGCACACCTACCTTTTACTTCTTGATTACCGTGATGCTTCGGCTATCTGTTCCTGTGATATCAATATTGATAGCAAGATGTTCATCAGGAATCAGATTAGGAATCTTGGAAGGCCATTCCATTAGACATAAGGCTCCGGAGGTTACATACTCCTCATATCCTATATCCATGGCTTCTTCTTCATCATTTAATCGGTAAAAATCAAAATGATAGATCGTGGCATCATCTTCAGTACTATATTCATTGACAATACTGAAGGTAGGGCTATTGACCAAGTCAATAACTTCTAATGCTTCACAGATCGTTTTTATTAATGTCGTTTTTCCGGCGCCTAAAGTGCCTTCAAACGTCCAAACAGCTCGATCGTATCCAAAATCAATGATTTTCTGAGCAACTTCCGGCAGTAACTCTTGATTTAGACATTCCAACTTTATTTGTTCCATATATTACTTTAAAAAGGTAAAAAGTAATAGGTAAAAGATAAAAAGTAAAGGAAAAAAACACACCTTTTACTTTTTACCTCTTACCTTAAAACTGCTTTCCTCTAAGGAAGTCCTCAATTTTCATGCGCTTTTTCCCTTGCATTTGCCATTCCTTTACACTGATAAAGCCGTCTTGGGTGGTAAACCAGAAATAGGTTTTGTTATCTGTAAGGTAAGCTTTTCCTTCTGCAGTGGCAGGGTCTTCCATGACTTTTTCGGTATCATATACTTTGTAAGTAGTTCCTTCTACAGAAGTCCAGGCAGCTGGGTAAGGACTTAACCCTCTAATGAAATCATATACCTTGTCAGTAGGTTGGTCAAAGTTGATCTCACAAGTCTCCTTAAAGATCTTAGGGGCAGGGATAGCCTCTCCTGTTTGTGGCTGTAGGGTATAGTCTCCTTCTTCAATACGTTGTACGGTCTTAACGACTAGATTAGCCCCCTTAAGCATCAAGCGTGTATAGACATCTCCAACATTATCACTTTCATGAATAGGTTCTGAGTCTTGAAGGATAATATCACCGGTGTCAATCTCATGTTTTAAGAAGAAGGTAGTTACCCCTGTTTCCTTTTCACCATTGATAATCGCCCAGTTAATAGGAGCAGCCCCTCTATATTTAGGAAGCAGTGACCCGTGAAGGTTGAACGTACCAATCTCCGGCATATCCCATACTTTTTCTGGCAACATACGGAAAGCCACGACCACTTGTAAGTTAGCGTTGTAGGAGCGTAGTTCTTCTAGAAATTCGTCTGACTTTAGATTTGTGGGCTGTAGGATAGGAATATCATGGCGCAAGGCACATTCCTTTACTGGAGATATTTGAATCTTTCTTCCTCTTCCGGCAGGTTTATCCGGAGCCGTAATCACTGCGACAACGTTATAGTTATTCTCAACAAGCTTCTCTAATGAAGGTACCGCAAATTCTGGTGTACCCATAAAGATAATTCTTAGCTCTTTTTTCATGGTTGGTATGTTGAATTGCTATTTATTTTGACCTCTCTTAATATATTCTCGAAGGTAAACATCGGACCTTTTGATGTTTTTTAGTACCCAGATCGTCTCTAATTCTTTTCTTTCTTCCTCAGACATTTTCCAGTCAATATCCGGGCGATGCCTTAATTTAGTAATAATATGATTGAAGCATATAGCAGCACTGACAGAGATATTAAAACTTTCTGTAAACCCGTACATAGGAATCTTAATGCGATAGTCAGCTTCTTCCAATGCGGTATCCGTAAGCCCATTACGTTCCTGCCCAAACATTAGAGCAACTTTGTTATCCAGTGGAAGGTCATCCAGTTCCATATCGGTATGAGGAGTAGTCGCAGCTACTTTATAGCCTTTATCCTTTAAGCTCTGAATGGCAGTAGAGGTATCAGTATAATGATGTCTGTCGATCCATTTAGAGGCACCCCTAACCACTTTTGGATTAATTTTATATTTATGATTTATCTCTACGATATGGACGTCCTGTACACCAAAACAATCGGCAGAACGCAACACAGCACTGGCATTTTGAGGAAGGTATAGGTCTTCCAGTAATACCGTGAGGTGTCTTGTACGGTGAGAAAGAACCTCTTCAAAAAGAGCTTTCTTATTCGGTGTGACGAATGTTCTAAGATACTGGTAAAGCTCATCATCTTGTAATACCTGTTCGACGAGCTGCGGATCAATCACTTTATCCTGATATAGCATTATAAGGTAATAGGTAAAAGGTAATAGGTAAAAGTAGGGGCGACCCCACGTGGTCGCCCCCGTCGGTAAAAGGTAAGGGCGCGATTATTAAGTTTGAATAAATAACCGTCATACTACTAAATGGCTTTGTTGAGTGACACTGCGTGCCGTTGAGTAGAGCTTCGCTCCGTTGAGTAGCCCTCCGGGCTGTTGAGAAATAGCAGTACTGTAAAATCTCAACAGCCCGGAGGGCTACTCAACGGCACACAGTGCCACTCAACCAGCGGCGTAAGCCGCCTCAACTGTCGGTTAATTATTCCACCTTAATTATCGCGCCCCTCCACTACAATAATTGAAAATTAATAATTGAAAATTAAAAACTCCCTATTTCTCTTCTTCCTCAACATCTATGTCTTCGCCTTCTGCGATAGTAATGACTTCCAGTTGCCCATCAATAAATCTAACAATTGGAATGTACTGGTTATCCTGACTGTTACGGTAATCGTGTTGAGGGTATAGATAGCCTTCTTGAGGAGGAAGGCTGCTGAGTTTCAGGTAAAATTTCTTTCCATGCTCTTGAAGCATTTTTCCAAAGAAGTAGACCGTTTCAAACCCTTGATAGGCGTATTTGTCGGGTGTGTCGAAGTAGGTGTCTAGAAATTCTTCTTCAAACATACGGGCATTACGGCTGTTTTCTTTGGTATAGTTAGGAGCCACAATGTTCACCTCTCCACTTTCCAGTAAATCATATCCTAATTGATTATACTCCAACCACGTGTCAGGAACATAAACAGGTGCTTTAGCATTCAGAGACTGAAGTGCTCCTAAGGCAGTTCTGGAAGGAGCTTCTCTGGTAAGACTGATAAATACATGTGCAGAGGTACTATCCAATGCTACGCCAGTACTATCGTCCATTTCAAGTGCTCTAAGGTCTTCTTGTGCTGTAATAAATCCTCTGTTGGCGTAATCATATTCTGAATAAACCGCTACAGTGTCTCCTAAAGAGTCGTAAGTGTCCAGGTAGGTCTTGGCCATGGCTTTTTCACGACTAGAAGCCCCATAAATGATATAAGCTTTGGCGGTGTCTCGTTGTGCGTGGTGATATGAAGCTAATTTTTCACCCAAGGTTTCGTAGCTTGAGGATAGCAGAAAAGAATAATCAGCATCTTTAAAAACCAAAGAGTTCATGGAGATAGGATTCACCATAGGGGTTTGGGTCTTGTTGCTATAGTTTTTGACCATACCAAGTGTTTCCCCATACAAAGGCCCAACGATAAGGTCTACCCCTTTCATATCTGGATTTTCCAAGATCTCTTTTACGATACTGGTATCGCGCTGGGTGTCAAAAGGCAGAAGGTTGATTTCTATCCCTTCTTTTAATAACTGCTTTTCTGCCAGCAACATCCCTTTATAGATGTCATAAACAAACTCATTGCTGATACGCAGATTTTGGGGATCTGTTTTTTCTTGGAAGAATGGGAAGAAGACCGCAACATTATAGCTGCTTTTTCTTCCAGAGTTAAGATAATCCTCATAGATCGCCTGCTCATTTCCTCCGTATTGTTTGATCAGTTTTTCCATGGCTGTTTTACTCATGACATCCTCAGGAGATAGGAGTACAGCATGAAGGGCGCTTTTACCTAGGAGCTTATTTTTAGGAAATTTTTCTTGTAATGCGACTAACTCTTCCGCGCTCAGGTGTTGAAGAGCTGTTTCATAGAGTAAATGCATCTCAGGGGTAAGTTCCCCTTCTGCTACAGGAGAAAGTAGCTCACAAATTCGGGTATATGCTTGTTCTTCAGAAGCAATAGTAGCCAGGAAAAAACGAGCGTCATTAGCCTTTTCCCATTTATTATGTTTTTGAAGAATGGTTTCCAGGCTTAAGGTAGCTTTGGAAACTTCTTTGTTGTGATAAGCCGCAACAGCATGCAGGTAAAGCGTGTTTGGCTTGATTAGGTTTTTATCGTTGTTCTTAAGTAAATCCTCCAATACCACTTCAGCAGCAACATACTTTTGTTGCTTTATGAGCTGACGGGCATATTCATATTTGTTTCGGATAACTTTAGCGGATTGTCCGTAAGTGTTAAGGATGCCAAGGCAGCTTACTGACAGGAAGATCAAAAAAAAATGCTTTATCATTTTGACTAGGTGTAAAGTAAATATCTAGGGTAATGCTATTCTCAAAATTAATTTGGCTTAAAGATAGTCAATTTACCTTTGTCAATACGGATTGATGGGTAGAATTTGCTCACTGCTCACTGCTCACTGCTCACTGCTCACTGCTCACTCTAAACAAAAAAGTGGCCAGTCACTCCTAAAGGGTTACCCATTCAAGAATTACTGACCACCAATCACTAGTCACTAACAACTAATCACTAAAATTTATTCCCACTCAATCGTTGCAGGAGGCTTAGAGCTAATGTCATACACTACTCTGTTTACCCCTTTGACACGGTTGATGATATTGTTACTTACATCAGCAAGGAACTCGTATGGAAGGTGTACCCAGTCTGCAGTCATACCGTCCAAACTAGTTACAGCTCTAAGAGAGACGACTTGCTCATACGTTCTCTCATCGCCCATCACACCTACGGATTGTACTGGAAGAAGGATTGCTCCTGCTTGCCATACATCTTTGTATAGGCCTGACTCTTTCAATGAAGAGATAAAGATATGGTCTACTTCCTGAAGGATTCTTACTTTTTCAGCATCTACATCTCCAAGGATACGGATACCTAGTCCTGGTCCTGGGAATGGGTGACGTTGCAAGATCGCATCATCAATTTCCAACGTATGTCCTACAGCTCTAACCTCATCCTTGAAAAGGGTATTTAGAGGCTCTACCACTTTTAGTTTCATGTAGTCAGGAAGACCACCTACGTTGTGGTGAGATTTGATGGTTGCAGAAGGGCCTTTTACAGAAACAGACTCGATTACATCTGGGTAGATAGTACCCTGACCCAACCATTTTGCGTTTTCTACTTTCTTAGACTCCTCATCGAATACGTCAACGAATACTTTACCAATCGCTTTACGCTTCGCCTCAGGATCTTTAATGCCTTTAAGGGCATCGTAGAATAATTCTTTAGCATTAACACCTTTCACGTTCAAGCCCATGCCTTGGTAAGATTCCAAAACATCTTCGAACTCATTCTTACGCAACAAGCCATTATCTACGAAGATACAGTGAAGGTTTGGTCCGATTGCTTTGTGTAGCAATACTGCAGCCACAGATGAATCAACTCCACCAGACAATCCAAGGATTACCTTGTCATCTCCGATCTTAGCTTTAAGCTCAGCAACGGTAGATTCAACAAAAGACTCAGGAGTCCAGTCCTGTGAACATCCACAGATACCTACCACGAAGTCTTGAAGCATCATTTTGCCATCCGTAGAGTGTGTTACCTCTGGGTGGTATTGCAAACCAAAAGTAGGCTCGCCTTCGATACGGTAAGCGGCAACTTTCACACTAGGAGTACTTGCAATAACCGTGAAGTTCTCTGGCAATTCCAAGATAGTGTCTCCATGTGACATCCACACTTGAGAGTCCTCAGGAATACCTTTTAGCAATGGACTTGTGTGGTTGATGTAGCTCAACTTCGCACGTCCATACTCTCTTACCTCTGAACGGGCGATCTTACCACCGTTTTGGTGAGCAAGCATTTGCGCTCCATAACAAACAGCCAATAGAGGCATTTTTCCACGGATATCGCTAACGTCAAAGTTTGGAGCTTCATCTTCCAATACAGAATGCGGGCTTCCAGAAAGGATTACCCCCTTGTACTCAGAGTGGTCGATGCGAGGTGTGTGATTATAAGGATAGATCTCACAATATACATTCAACTCTCTGACCCTGCGGGCGATAAGCTGTGTATATTGAGATCCGAAATCGTAAATAAGGATTTTATCAGCCATGTTGATAGAATGAACAGATGGTAATTGACTTAGATTCAGTTCTCTATTATGGGGCGCAATATTACGTCAATTATTAATAGAAAGCCAATTTTCAATTATCAGTTATTAATTTTCAATGATTAATTTTTAATTATCAATAAATAACAGACAGTTGAGGCGGCTTGCGCCGCTGGTTGAGTGGAGCTTCGCTCCGTTGAGTAGCCCTTCGGGCTGTTGAGAAAACGCAGCACTGTAAAATCTATGCACTGGTCTTAGGCTCCAGCCTAAGACCTGCAGCGGGCTTGCACTACGCTTTCTACATGCACTATTTCCTAAAGTGGTCTTTTATTGTGCTAGTTAAAACAAATATACTCCAGCTACACAGTATTCCTATCAGCATACCTCCTAATATATCCCCCGGATAGTGTACACCGATCGCAATACGGCTGTAGGCAATCAATATAGCCCATGGAAATAGAAGTGTTACCCATTTAAAGTGCTTATGGGTGTAAAGGTAAAGAGAGGTTGCAACAGCCATGGTCGTAGAGGCATGAGAAGATACCAATCCATACTTCCCTCCCCGATAGCCATTCACCAAGTGTACAAGTCCTTTTAGTTCTTCGGCATGGGAAGGACGGGGGCGTTCCAGCCAGGGCTTCAGAATTCCGGAGGCTATATAGTCTGCCAAACCTACGGCAGCACCAGTCCCTGCCAGAATGATCAGACCATTCTTCCAACCATATTGTCTGATGACCAGAAAGGCAAGGAGTAGGTATAAAGGAATCCACGTTTTGCTGTTGGTGATTACCCAGAAAAACTGATCACTTGCAGAAGTGTGCATGCTGTTGAACCACAGGAAAAGCTCCTGGTCCCATTGATGGATAGTCTCTATCATTGTTGAATCCGTTACACGGCGTCTTGAATTTCAATACTTTGTATTGAGTTGAATCCATTGCATGGCGCCTTGATTTGAGTTGAATTGTTTATTGAGTTCAATCAACAATTCAACTCAAATCAACGAGCGAAGCTCAATTCAACTCTCCGAAGGAGCAATTCAACGATTCAACAAAAAAAGGACCCTTGAATAATCAAGGGTCCTTGTGAAGTGACCTCGCCAGGATTCAAACCTGGAACCTTCAAAGCCGTAATCTGATGCTCTATTCAGTTGAGCTACGAGGCCATTTGCTTATGGCAGCAAATATATGTGATATTTACAGCACTTTCCAAATAAGATTTTTTAATTATTCTTATCTGTTTGATTTATAGGTGAAAATTTTTAATCTCTTACCTATAACTTATTACCTTTTATTTAAAGGTAGTGACCTCGCCAGGATTCAAACCTGGAACCTTCAAAGCCGTAATCTGATGCTCTATTCAGTTGAGCTACGAGGCCGTTTTGCTGTAAAGCGTTGCAAAGGTAAGCAGAGATTTTTAATATGCAAACCCTTGTGTGAAAAAAGTTCAAAAAATATGATTTTTTTTAGTTGAACCGTTGAATTGAGCTTCGCTCCATTACATGGCGTCTTGATTCGAGTTGATTTGTTTAATGACTCGATTACAATCGAGTTCAATATTTGATTAGAATCAATCAACAGTTCAACTCGAATCAACTCACCGAAGGTGAAATTCAACGATTCAACCAGCAGCGCAAGCTGCCTCAACAATTATGGTCTTGTTCTTTTCTTTTGCTCAATCGCCTCCGGATCCATTCCTTGAGAGCGAAGTGCTCCCTGAATATCAGTCCTGATATTGTCTTCATAAGCGACAATCCAAGCGTCTTTTACACCCATCGCACGAATGTATTTCTTGAATTGATCAGCCTCTTCGTAGTCACGGAAGTTAGCAATCGTATATTTTTTCAGGCCATCCTGATCTTCAGTCCAGAAATTACCCTTGTCTTGAAACTTGCTCAGGTTACGGTTTTTGAAGGCACCGATCTGTACTTTGTATACAACGCCCTTAGCGAAGTTGTCTCCTTGACCTTCTTTCAGTTCAGCCATCTCGTTACGTAGCTTACCGATCTGAGAGTCTTTCTCGCTAACTTGTGCTTTTAGTTGTGTAATGGTTTCCTCTTGTGTTTTTACTTGTTGATGAAGCGCCGAAGCTTCTTGTTGCAAAGTGTTTTTCTCTGCTGTTAGTGCTTGAAACTGCTCCGGGGACATGCCCTTTTTCATTTTCTTCCACTTCTTACGCTCTTTACGGCTCATTTTCTCTTGTGCATACACAGAGGTAGATACCGCTCCAAAAGCAAAAGTAAGGCACAGTAAAACTGTAAATAGTTTTCTCATTGCTTGTAAAGTTATCGTTTTATTATAGTAGACTTTGTAAATAATAACAGGAGAATGTGGGGAATATTGTAAGTAATTAAGAATGAAAAGTGAAGAATGAAGAATGATAAATAGTACTATTCATAATTCTTCATTCTTCATTCTTAATTATTTCAACTCTGCAAAGAAGTCATGCCCCTTATCATCACAGATAATAAAGGCAGGGAAGTTCTCTACTTCGATCTTGCGAACAGCCTCCATTCCTAGTTCCTCGAAGTCAACTACTTCAACAGACTTGATGTTATCGTGCGCCAGGATAGCTGCCGGTCCACCGATAGAGCCCAGGTAGAATCCTCCGTGCTTGGCACAAGCATCCGTTACTTGCTGAGAACGGTTACCTTTGGCCAGCATAACCATAGAGCCACGGTGGCTTTGGAACTCATCTACATAAGGGTCCATACGTCCTGCTGTTGTAGGTCCGAAACTACCTGAAGGCATTCCCTCTGGTGTTTTTGCAGGGCCTGCGTAATATACCGGGTGGTTCTTGAAGTACTCCGGCATAGGCTCTCCATTGTCCAACATTTCTTTGATGCGGGCATGTGCTACGTCTCTCGCCACAATCAAGGTGCCGTTCAAGCTCAATCTCGTTTTGATAGGGTGCTTGCTTAGCTCCTTCAATACCTCATCCATTGGCTGGTTCAGGTTGATCTCTACGGGTTTCTCCAAGTGAGGTGCTTGTGCTGGAAGGAACTGGCGAGGGTTTTTCTCCAGTTGCTCCAGGAAGATACCTTCTGAAGTGATTTTACCCTTTATGTTACGGTCAGCACTACAGCTAACACCCATCCCTACCGGACAAGAAGCAGCATGACGAGGCAGACGGATCACACGTACGTCGTGTGTAAAATACTTACCACCAAACTGTGCACCAATCAAACTTTTCTGACAGATCTCCTGCACCTTTGCTTCCCATTCCAGGTCACGGAATGCTTGTCCGCCTTCATTTCCTTCTGTTGGAAGGTTGTCATAATATCCTGCGGATGCTTTTTTTACAGCAGCCAAGTTAGCCTCAGCAGATGTTCCACCAATCACCAATGCCAGGTGATAAGGGGGGCAAGCGGCCGTACCCAGGTCACCAATCTTATTTTGGATAAATTCTGTTAGATTCTTTTCATTTAGTAATGACTTGGTCATTTGGTAAAGGTATGTCTTGTTGGCAGATCCTCCACCTTTTGCCAGGAACAAGAACTCATAACTATCTTTGCCTTCTGCATAGATGTCGATCTGTGCCGGAAGGTTTGTTCCACTGTTTTTCTCCTCGAACATCGTCAAAGGCACCATTTGAGAGTAACGTAGGTTACGCTCCTGATAAGTGTCATAAATTCCTTTGGATAGAGCTTCCGCATCATTGCCTCCAGTCCATACACGTTCTCCTTTTTTACCCATAACGATTGCTGTACCAGTATCCTGACAGCTAGGTAGTTGTCCTTCTGCTGCAGTGGTCGCATTCTGCAATAAGGTATAGGCTACGAATCGGTCATTATCTGTTGCTTCCGGATCTTCCAGGATGTTGGCCAACTTTTTTAAGTGTGTCGGACGAAGATAGAAAGAAACATCCTCCAATGCTCTTTTGGCTAAAAGTGTCAATCCCTCTGGATCTACTTTCAGTACTTTTTGTCCGTCTACTTCGATTGTACTTACAAAATCACTGCTGATTTTCTCGTAAGGGGTCTCATCCTTTAGGATAGGAAATGGTTTTTGATATTTAAATTCAGCCATAATTGTTGTTTTGCTAAGATTAATTGTTCGTTTGCTAATATAATAGGTTTGAGGGGAATATTTTGATGATAGTAGTCGGGGTTTTAGGAATTGAGGTGGAAGGGCAAAAGATGGCAGTTGCTAAAGAGCAATCCTTCTACCCATTGTCAGAACCGGGATCTTAAGGATCTACGGGATTTTCAGGATTTTTTGGTAGTGTCATGAATTAACTGAACTAGATCTTTGTTGTTAGTGAAACAACCCTTTTGAATATGGAACACTACCTGCAAATATCTTGTCCTGAG
>NZ_BAABJX010000028.1:0-64049 GCF_039543525.1 Algivirga pacifica | reverse complement strand
CCTTAGAGAGTATAGACTCGTTGCAACAAAGCCATTATCAATTATCAATTATCAATTATCAATTATCAATTATCAATTATCTCTTTTAAGAAAGTTATTTTAACTCGAAACAACTTGCAATACCCTATGAATATTTTTAACATTTTTCAAACGATAAGCAATAACCATTGCATGGCGCCCGTAAACCTTTTTTAAACGATAAACATTATATCATCCGAATACCCAATAAGGTAATATCGTCCCGCTGTAGTGTATCTCCGACAAAATCCTGAAAAATGCGCTCTACCAACATCTTTTGCTTTTCCATTGTCTCCACCTGTGAACAGGTTTCTAGCAATTGCTCTAATCTGAACGAACGGAATCGCTGATTACTCTCATTATTCTGGTCGACAATACCATCAGTGACCAAGTATAAAATATCTCCTTGACTCAAGGTCCAAGTCTGTGCATTAAATCGGCGATCTCGGGATTTCTTCCAGCGTCCACCTATTCTAAGGCTATCGCCTTTCAGACGTTTCATTTGTTTACTCTCCTTGGAGTAACAGTAAATATGTGATTTAGATCCTGCAAATACCATCTTCCACTGCCCCTCTTCCTGCTTCAAACGACAAAGAGCGATGTCCATACCATCCGTATTATTCCCTTGATCCTGTTTAAGGGAATAATAAATTTCCTCTTTTAAATAATCTAATATCTTTTCAGGGTCCAGTAGCTTTCTTTCCTTAACCGCTTTATTTAACAAGTTTGTTCCGATCATAGACATTAGGCCTCCAGGTACACCATGTCCAGTACAATCTACCACTGCAACGAAGGTGTAATCCTCTTCTTTGGCTACCCAATAGAAGTCTCCTGAAATAATATCTTTTGCCTTGTAGAGCAAAAAATAGTCTTTAAGCGTCTCCTTCATTTGCTCCTCACTTGGCATAAAGGCCTGTTGAATCGTCTCCGCATAAGCTAAACTTTGCATGATTTGCTCATTCTTGAATGCCAGTTCATTAAGAGACTTCTCCAAGCTCTCTGATTGATCCTTAAAAATGTCTCTCTGAACGGATAGCTCCTCCGCTTGTCGTTGTATCTCTACATTTTGAGCTAACACTTTACTGGTCCGCTCCCTTACAGTTTCGGTAAGTATCTTTTTCTGCACCAAAATACGTCTTACCCTATAAGCATATACCCCATACCCCATTGCGCCAAGAAGTAGTAGTAATAATATCCTGAACCACCAAGTCATCCAAAAAGGAGGAGTAATAATAATCGTTGTACTTTTAGGTGCTCCCCAATACCCATCCGGGTTACTGGCCATTACCTGAAATGTATAAGTTCCCGGGCTCAGGTTGGTAAACGTAGCCTGCCTATTCTCTGTGTTCATCCACTGCTCCGTAAAACCTCTTAAACGATGACGGTAATGCACCCTATTCGTATTGGTTAAATTGGCAGACACAAACTCCAAAGAGAATACAGAATGTGTGTAATCTATATTAATCGTATCAACTAATGCGATGTTCTTTTTCAGAATTCCTGTATTGTCACCGGGGGTTACTGACTGATTAAATACCTTAAAATCAGTAATAATAATTCCCGCTACACCTTCACTCAGTTCAATCTCCCTAGGATCGAAATAAACAATCCCACCTAAAGTCCCAAAATACAACACTCCATCTTGCTGTCCACTAGCACCAAAAGTAAATTCATTATGCAGTAGACCATCATTTTCATCATATTTACGACACTTTCCTGTTGCCGGATTATATCGTATAATTCCATTTAATGTACCCAACCAAAATACTCCTTGCTGGTCTTGTTCAATGGAACGAATAGAGCTATTGATAATCATCTCATGCTCCACAGGGTGAAACACCCCATCGTATGGTGCATACTTTATAAGTCCTCCCTTTACTGTTCCTATCCAAATATTCCCCTCTTGGTCTTTATAAAAGTCTGTAATTCCATTATCCGTTAGGACAGGGTTCTCCCCATCTGCACGAAATACCTTTCGTATTTGCTTATTACTTGGGTCAATTACTACAACTCCCTCATCACTACTTCCTAACCATATATCCCCCTCAGGTCCTTCAATCATACAGCGAATCCCATTTTCCATCATAAGATACTCTTCCGTATAACTCTCCAATTCTGCTGTCGCTGCATTGAACACAGTTACTCCACCAACCACAGAGGACATCCAAATATTTCCTTCTTTATCCTCGACAATATCATTAATCGACTTATTGACTAATGCTTTTTCGTTGCCTTTATCTTCCTTAAACTCAAATAACTTTCGTTTGCCTTTATAAACCGTCACTCCTTCCCGATCTGTTCCAACCCATAGCCTTCCGTTGCTATCAAGCATCAGTGCTCCTACCTCATTATTGTCAATACCAAGTGGCTTAGAGGTTTCGGTAATGTACTGGAATTTTCCAGTCTGATTATCTCGGATGTTTAATCCACCGCCATAGGTCCCGATATAAATTTTGTCTTGGGCAAGTAATAATTCATTGACCCTAGGAACTTTCAATCCATTTTCACCTTTTTCTATACGGTAAAAATAATTTTTACGCGTATCATAATAGTTCACTCCCTCTCCATAAGTACCACACCATAAGGTGTTTTCTCGATCGAAGTGAATATTCAGCACCGTATTGGCTGCCAGTTGCTCTGTGTAGGCATAAGAAATAAAGTGATCTTTTTCTGGCACATAATGAGCAACCCCACCACCATAGGTAGCAAACCAAACCTTCCCTTCCTTATCCTCTTGAATGGACATCACCTGATCGTGTGGAAACGTATAAGGCTTCTTCTCATCAGGAGAATACACTTTAAACCCTTTGCCTTCTCCTAGATACTTACAAAGTCCTCCCCTGTTGGTACCCACCCATATTGTCCCATTTCGATCACAATACACTGTATTGATAATCTTTACGGGGAGGTGTCCCAATGAAAAATAGGTGAAGTTATTTTCTTTTGGATGATAAACGCTTACTCCTTGATCAAAGGTTGCAATCCATATATTCCCTTCTTTGTCCTCTGCGAAACCCCTTACATCTTTACCCAAGGTTCCACTGCCTTCTCCATTAATCGGAATACGTCGAAAAACCTGTTTCTTTCGATCAAAAATATGGGCACCACCATTAGAGGTACCTACCCAGAAGTTTCCTTTACTATCCTCAAAAAGTGCTGCAATACTATTGTCTCTTAAAGCTTGTGGATCTTTCGGGTCCTCTCTAAAATGTACAAATCCATCGATATTTCGATCATAAAGGTCCAACCCTCCACCATAGGTTCCTACCCAAAAGTTTCCTTGTTTATCCTCAAATAAACACCCAATATCGTTATAACTGATCCCTGAAGAATCTTGGGGACTATATTGATAGGTCTTGACAGTATATCCATCATAACGACTCAAGCCTGCTTCTGTTCCAAACCACATAAAGCCATACTGATCCTGTTCGATTGCATATACCACCGTAGAAGCTAACCCTTGCTCTGTAGTAATTTTTTCAAATCGAGGAATCTTGCTCTGAGGCCAGGCTATACTTGTCCAGAGAAAAAATAGATAAAAAAGACAGCTTGCTAATCTCATAAGTAGCAATATTTGAGTAAAATAGTACCCCGAGTACTCTTGTAGCAGAGGTCATCGGGAGGGTAAAAAAGATTGAATGATAAATATAGTAGAATATGGAGATATAATTAAATTATTTTAATACTTCTCCTTCTTTCATTACAAAAAAAACATTTTCCATTACAGACATATCTTCTAGGGGATTCCCTTCCACTGCGATGATATCTGCCAACTTCCCTTCTTCAATACTTCCCAGTTCGTTCTCTACACGAAGTAATTTAGCGGCCTCCATGGTCGCAGATTTTATTGCCTCCATCGGTGGCATCCCCGCCTCTACCATATAGCCAAATTCCTTCCAGTTCTGTCCATGAGGAAAAACGCCTGCATCGGTACCAAAAGCGATCTTTACCCCTCTCTTGTATGCTCTACCGAAAGTCCCTTGAATTTGAGGGCCAATAGCCTTTGCCTTTGGGACTACTACCTCTGGGTAATACCCATGGACATGTGCTTTTTCTGTTACTTCTTTTCCTGCTGTAATAGTGGGAACCAAGTAAGTTCCTCTCTCTATCATAAGGTCCATAATCTCCTCTGTCATTTCTGTACCATGCTCAATAGAGGAAATCCCTGCCAAGACTGCTCGTTTCATTCCTTCCGCTCCATGAGCATGTGCTGCAGTGACAAAACCATAATCCTTAGCGGTCGCGACAATTGCTTCTAGCTCATCCATCATAAATTGTGCTCCTTTACTATCTTTGGCTACACTTAATACGCCTCCTGTTGCCGTAATTTTAATAGTGTTTGCACCATTCTTATAACGTTGTCTCACAGCCTTACGCGCTTCTGCTATTCCGTTGATCACCCCTTTATCAGGTCCCGGATCTCCCATAAATGCTTGCTTCATACCGTTGGAAGGATCAGCATGTCCCCCAGTGGTTGCTATAGACTTTCCTGCTGTATAAATTCTTGGCCCTACCACTAATCCTTTATCTATTGCTTTCATCAGGGAGATATTCACTCCCGTACCTCCTAAATCACGGACTGTGGTAAACCCTGCCATCACCGTTCTTTTCGCATATTCTGCAGAACGAAAAGCAATATCAGCCTCATTTAAGGTAAAACGATCCATATAAGAGTTTTTATCAAACTCTTTTTCCAAATGCACATGTGTATCCATTAAGCCGGGCATTACCGTATAGGCTTTTAGATCAATCACTGTATCGGCATCATTCCCAACAACAAATCCTTTTTGAACTTTTTTGATTGTCTTTCCTTCCAAAATAATGGTCATGTTTTTTGAAGGCTTATCGCTTTCTCCATCAATCAAAAGACCACAATGTAAGTAGGTTTGCTGTGCAACCGCCCCAAAAGAGGTGGTTATCAATAAAAGTGTAAAAAGTAGTTTCATGGTTATTGTTATTATGTAATCGCTAAATGTTGAGGCAAGATATAAGCTTCTTCATTCTTCATTCTTCATTCTTCATTCTTCATTCTTCATTAAGAATTGAATCAGCTTTTCATCGATTGCCAAAAAATGCTTCCAAACCCTAAGGAAAGCATCGCATGAAAAATTAGTAACCCATAGTCCTGATAGGATATCCCCAAGCCAATACCAAAGAGAAAATAGCAACACAATACTCCCTCTATAAGAGTTTGTAGACTGATACTATGTTTCAAGTAAATATTCCCCGCAAAGGCATCTGTTTTTTTCTCCACACCAAATTTGGGTGTTCGGATAAATGGGGATTTAAACCCTAGCCATCCTTCCAAGACTGCTAAGCTATTATGTAAAGACAGTCCCATAGAAACCATCAGGAATAATGGGAAGTTTTTCCAAAAATAACTCTTACTCAGCTCCGTATCAAACGTTTGCATACGCTGACTAGCTTTCCAATAAAACAGAGCGATGGATAAAAAGCCTATTAAATAAATATTGCCTATATAGAAGAGTTGTGCTGCCTGTTCATTGTACTCTTTGACCCATAAAAGAGGTACACTTAATACTGATGCCAAAAAGATTAAAAGGAATAAGGAGCTATTCATCAAATGAAAGAGCGCATGTATTTTCGTAGTCCAAGGCACTGATAAACCCATCACATTGGCTAAATGCTTACGGGAACATTCAGCAGCCCCTTTATTCCAACGAAATTGCTGAGACTTAATAGCCTCCATGGTTACCGGTAGTTCTGCTGGTGCTTCCACTTCCTCTCGAAAGACAAATCGCCACCCTTTCATTTGGGCGCGATAGCTTAGGTCCAGATCTTCTGTTAGGGTATCTGCTTGCCAACCACCCGCATCCTCTATACAAGCTTTTCTCCATACTCCAGCAGTCCCATTAAAGTTGATAAAGCTACCTGCAGCATTTCGGCCACCTTGCTCTACTGTAAAGTGAGCGTCCAACCCAAAAGCTTGCATACGGGTAAAGAAGGAATAATCTCTATTGATATGTCCCCAACGGGCCTGTACAACTCCCACACCTTCCTCAAAAGCTGGTAACATCCTTTTCAAAAAGTCTCTCTCCGGCATAAAGTCCGCATCAAAAATAGCGATAAACTCCCCTTTGGCGTATTGCAATCCGTAATCTAAAGCTCCGGCCTTAAATCCCACTCTTTCCTCTCTACGTACCTGCTGTATATCTACTCCTTCCTGCTGAAAATATGCCACCCATTGCGCTACTTGTGTTACCGTATCATCGGTAGAATCATCCAATACCTGTATCTGTAATTTATCTTTGGGATAATCCAATGCGGCTACTTGTTTTATCAACCGTTCAGCGACATAGCGTTCGTTATATAGTGGAAGTTGAATTGTAACCATAGGCCAATCCTTTACTTCCTTATTTTTAAAAGAATCTTCGTCGACCTTTTTCTTTCGGTAATGCCATAACAGGTGCAATTGTCCAAGGCTATACAAAAAAATAAAGAATAGTACCGTAAGGTATACTCCTAAGATAATCCAATCCATGTTTGTTGTTAGTGATTAGTGTTTTGTGATTAGTGAATAGTAGTGATATCCACAATCCCCCAGTACTTATTTCAGCGCTTATGTTATCGCAAACTGTATTTAAAAATAGTCCAAAGAATTTTGTATCCCGCCATAATCGTCCCTTTCACTGTACCTGAAACCTTAGAATAGCCAATACGTTGTCGGTAGGTAACAGGAACTTCTGTACTTTTCATTCCTAGTTTGGCTGCCTTTACCTGCATTTCTACCGTCCATCCATACGTTTTATCAATCATATTCATCGCTAGTAATTTCTCATAACGGATTGCTCGAAATGGTCCCAAGTCAGAGAAGCGAACCCCATAGAACCACCGCAATAAAGTAGTTGCTAGCCAATTCCCAAAGATTTGAGGGATTGTCATAGAGCCAGCTTCCCGCTGCCCCAAAGCACGGGAACCTATCACCATATCCACTCCATTCTCTATAATAGGCGCAATCACTTTGGGTAGTTCTTCCGGATAATCCGAATAATCTCCATCCATAAATACAATAATATCTGGATGAGTATCTTGTGCTTTTACGTACTCAATCCCTTTCAAACAGGCATACCCATATCCAGCACGATCTTCCTGCAGTACTGTAGCTCCTGCTTTTTTTGCTTCAGCAGCCGTATGGTCTGTCGATCGGTTGTTCACCACAATCACCTCCTTTACCATAGAAGGGATATCCTTTACTACCTTTCCAATTGATTTTTCCTCATTCATCGCAGGGATAATCACCTTGATGATGGGAGATTCTTTAGCGTTCATTCGTTTATGTTTTTCTCTTCGTTGATGGTGTTCATGGTGTTTAGGTGAGCTTCGCTCGTTCATAGTGTTTAGGTGTTTGCAAGAGTCTACAGTCAACAACTAAACATCATGAACGAGCGAAGCTCACCTAAACAATATGAACAAAACCCAAACGGGATATTTTTCCTTAGAGGTCATGTACCACAGTAAAAACTTCCTTGAGAGCAAAATAATATAGTTATTTCACATAATCCTTGTTTTTCGTCCTTGAATAATCCTACCAAAGAAGTAATTTCACATATTGACAACAAGCAAACGCCTACAAATTCATCCTAAAAATCTTAGCACAGGACATGACTAAACTAAAAGAAAAAATTATCCAAAAAACGGGGAATATCTTACTTTATGGACTGACTCCCCCAAAAAAGACCAATACTCCTGAACGCATACAAGAGATTGCCCAAAGACAGCTTCAGCAGGTAGAAGATTTACCCTTGGACGGTATTATTCTTTATGACATCCAAGACGAAGCAGACCGCACAGATGAGAAACGCCCTTTTCCCTTTATGGAGTCTGTAGATCCTAGAGTATATGCCGATGAGTACCTAAAAGACAGCACCTTACCTAAGGTGGTTTACCGTTGTGTTGGTAAGTATACTCCAGATGATTTTCATACTATTCTATCAGACCGAAAAGGACTTGATACATTCAATGTATTTGTAGGAGCTGCCTCTCAAAACCAGATTGTCAACATCAAGCTTCCGGAAGCTTATACCATGAGAAAAAAGGTGAACCCTGAGGTAATTCTAGGTGGTGTAGCCATTCCTGAGCGCCATTTGAGCAAACATAATGAGCACTTGCGTATTGTAGAAAAAATGGAGCAGGGTTGTTCTTATTTTGTTTCCCAGGCAGTGTATAATGTAGGAGCTTCCAAGGATTTCTTATCCGACTATTATTATCACTGCAAGAAGAATAATATTTCATTAGCCCCTATCATCTTTACCTTTGCACCTTGCGGCTCAGAGAAGACCCTGAACTTTATGAAATGGTTGGGAGTGAATATTCCAAAGTGGCTAGAAAATGACCTGTTGCACTCGGAAAACATCTTGGAGGAATCTGTAGCCTTCTGTATCCGCAATGCAAAATTACTTCATAATTATGCTCGTGAAAAAGGTATTCCAATTGGGTTTAATGTGGAGAGTGTTTCTATTCGAAAAGCGGAGATTGAAGCTTCTCTGGAACTGGTCAAAGAATTTGATAAAATATTAAACTCATAAATGGAAAAAATTCAAGCCACCCTAAAAACAACAACTGGGTATTGCTTACTTACCACTGAGCGTATCTATTGCAGTAAAGGAGCATCCTTACAAGATGCTCCCGACACTCAGTCGTATCGCCTTACACGCAAGCGTATTGCCCTTATAGTCCTTGCACTTACATTTATGTGTGTAGGCTTCAATAGTATTGTATGGGTAAGTATTCCCTCTTTTCTACTGTTTTTAGGTTGTCTTTTACTATTAGGGTATTACTATACTTTTCAAGCAGCATACACTATTCCTCTATCAGCTATATATAAAATTGAGAAAGGTATTGGTCAGCACCGTGTGGTGATTTATTTCCAGTCACCTAAGCGCCCTACTAAATGTGAGGTATTTCTCAGTAGCCAGTCTGATGAAGAACAACTCTGTAGCTTAAACCCATTCTCTGTTTAAAGATCAACTTTTTTGTCCTGTCTCGGGAACCCTTCAAATGACAATCATCCATCATGTTTCTTTTTTTTAAGTTCTTCTACCTTTTCTAATGACAGATGAAACAACTCTGCAATCTGTTGCTCATTCATTCCTGCCTGAAGGCATTGGTGAACAACTTTAATCATCCTCCTTTCTTCTCCAATCTCAATTCCTTCTTCTCTTGCAGTATCCAAACTGTTCTTCAGGTCTCTATATTGTTTTAAACTATCTTCATACATGATATATTCTTCTTTTAACATCTTTGCAATCTCCAATACCTCAAAGACTTCTTCAAATACCCTTTCTCTTAATGAAACAGGTATTCTATCCAATCGGTTTAGGTTTTTGAGCAAATACATCCACTTGTCGAAATGCGTTTGTAACTCCTCTAATGCTTTAGTAAACTTAGGCATTTCCAAGAAAATATAAGAGAGCTTACGGTAAAAGACTTTGCCAGTTTTTACATTACAAAGGGCTATTTCATGATAATAATCCTCTTTGGGTAAATCTGTATCATTCAATTCAAAATCAAGGATAGCAATAGAGTACACTGCTTTCAATTGATAATCCCAATTTCCTTTTTTGGCTTGTGCTTGAATAGGAAACGTAGAGTAATACACCATACGGCCCTTAAAATAAGTCTGCTTTGCCTTCTGTAATTCTACAATAAAACGTTCTCCCTCTTCATTTTCGCAAAAAATGTCAAAAATAGCTTTTCGATCCTCCTCTCCTGCACCCTCTTGTTCATTCTTCAAATAAGTAATGTCCTTGATGTTAGACTCCTTACCTATCAGTAATTCATTAAGAAAATCGATCAGGAGGTTTTTATGTCGCTCTGAAGCAAATAGCTTTTTAAAGCCATAATCTGTGAATGGGTTAATATACTTTCCTATATCCATAAGGTTTTAAGTTGATTGGACCTCAAAGGAAAAGGCTGAAAAGCTTATATATTGGAACCCTTGTCAATAACATTTAATACCTATCAAAAAAAGGGATCCATTTCTGGACCCCTTCTTTAAAACCATTTCAATTACTCACTTATTTCAGACGTACTGTGATAGTTCCTGCATAGCCATCAGCCGCTAGGTCTACCTCTGCTTCATCAGTACCTCCTGTATAGTCTAAATAGTACACATCTAATGTTATTGTACCTTCTGTAAGATTATACGTTCCTGTACCTTCAATCCAATAATCATCTCCATCAGAAAGATAGATTTGCTTTGGAACACTAACGCTACCTGATGTTTCATCAATTTGAATATCAAATGCGCCACTTACCCAGTTCAAGGCATCACCAACAATACGCAATCCATCACAAGCAGCATCTGAAGGTTTCCCTACTGTACCGTCATTATCACCATCATAAGCACCATCTCTATACTCCAGTACTACGTCCTTTCCAAAGAACGCCGCTCCTACATCTCCACAAGGGTTAAACTCATCATCCAACACCATCAATCCCATTGTTTTGAATGACTCCGATCCACCCAATCCAATGATCGCATTTCCATTCGTAACCTCCGTTAGGTTTAAAGCAAACTCCTGGTCACCATCTTGGTCACTATTGTCCAACACTTTTAGGTTGATCGTAGCCAAGTATTCTCCCGCAGGAATAGTTACACTTCCTCCCGATAAATCCTGTACACGATTTTGCCAGCCTTCCCCTTCAATTGAATAGGCTACTGTAATATCCTCCTGTACTGCCTCGCCGGCAGTCAAACGTACCTCAATCGATACGTTTTGCTCTTCAGGACTTTCAGATAACTCAATACTACCTCCTTCTACCAGAGATACAGAAATTGGTCCAGTATAGATAGCATCCTGATGCTCCTCACAAGCAGCCAGTCCCACCATTAGGAACAAAGACGCTATGATATATTTCAAGTTTTTCATTGTATAGCTCACTTTAGTTTGTTTGAAAGATTTTGATTATTCCCAAACAGCCGATTGCTGTAAGTTAGGATTGACCACGATTTCTCTACGAGGAATCGGATAGATCCAACGTCTATCTCCTGCAGGCAAGGTTACCACCTCTACTTTTGGTTGGTCTGCCATTGCTGAACGATCCAAGTCCAATCCCAAACGCTTAAGGTCATAGAATCGCTGTCCTTCGAAAGCCAACTCTCTTCTACGCTCCTCTAACAAAGTAGCCTCAGTCAAAGCAGTCCATTCTGCCACTCCTCTGCTTGTTCTCAACGCATTCACTAGCTCCAGTGCACGTCCGGAGTTATTCGTGCGTAGGTAAGCTTCTGCCAGGTTAAGGTATATCTCTCCCATACGAATCACTTCGATAGAGCGAGACTCATTGCCATCATCCTTGAATTTCACGACAATCTCTCCCAAATCCGCATCCTGGCTGATATACGCCTCCTTACGGATATCACCATCCTCATATAGATTAAATAACTCTGGAGAAGGACGTTTCTTGATACTAGCAAACTCATTATTAAAATAACCAGAGAAGAACACAGTTCCTTCTTGAGCAAATACCTTTAGCAAAACATCTGCGTCCGTATTCGCTATCCATGTTTGTAAAAAGTCTGTTGGTGTTGCCAAAGCAGCTGACTTGATCACAGGATCAGCATAAGTCACTACGGCTGCATAGTCTCCAGCATAAAGTGCTACTCTGGATGCCAATGCACGAACACTGTTCACGTTAAAACGATATACATTATCAGCAGGAGCACCTTGCAGTAAAGTAATTGCCTTATCCAGATCAGCAAATACTTGATCGTAGACCTGTTTTACCGAAGCTCTCTCCGGGTAAGTCACTTCTGAAGTCAAAATAACCGGTACCCCTGAATGTGCCTCATCAAAATCTCTGTCCAATGATGTTCCAAAGTTTTTCAGAAGATCAAAGTGTGCCATGGCTCTCAATGCTAAGGCCTCTCCTTCGATTTGAGCCTCCAAAGCTGTATCTTCTCCTCTGAATTGCTCCAGCTGCTCCAACGTAAAATTGGCCCTATTGATCGTAATGTATCCATCTTGCCAAGTAGCAGTTAATCCTGCAGAAGTCACGGTGAATTGGAAATTTGCAAACTCTGTCAATGATCCTCCTCCCGTACTTGGTGTATTGAACAGGTTGTCACTCATCAACTCAGGAATTTCCATATTACGGAATAAGTAATCTCCCGCAGCCTCCGCTAAAGAGTTATATCCTCCGATCAATACAGTTTCCACATCATTGATTGAAGTAATGCTCAGTTCTGTTTGCACCTCTATAGGTTCTTCATCCAAAAAGCCTTCGCAACTTCCTAAGAATGGCGCTGCAGCCAACAGGGCAATAATTGTTTTATATCTTAGTCTCATGTTTATTCTCTTTTACTGGTTCTTAGAATGTCAAATCCAATCCAACGGTGAAAGTTTTGCTCAACGGATAAGCGTTACTCACTCCTCCAGAAGTAGACGCGTTGTTGGTCGACTGATAAGGTGCCGACATCTCCGGATCAATACCCGAGAATGACGTCCACGTCATCATGTTTTGTGCCATTGTATAAATTCTAGCCTTGCTAAGTCCTGCAGACTTAATCCAAGTCAACGGCAGCTCATACGCTAATGTCACGTTCTTCAAACGCAAGAAAGAGGCATCTTCCCAGTGGTCTGTAGTAGCAAAGAACGGTTGGAATGAACCTGCTTCAGGGTAAGCAGTGATATCTCCCGGTTCTTTCCAAGAATCCAATAGTTTCACGGAGTGGTTCTGATCGGCGTAATATACACGCTCAATCTCTACACGGTCCCAGTTCAGCTTCGTAGCACCTTGCTCCCAGTTAAACTGCGCAGACAATGAAAGACCTTTCCATGCAGCAGTAGCTCCAAAACCACCAAACCAAGGGGCTTCTGTAGTTCCTAGAATAATTTTATCTGCTTGCGTAAAGTCATCGACGATACTTCCATCTTCGTTACGGAAAAGGAAACGGCCTGTTGCTGGGTCAACACCAATTTTGTTGATGCTTTTAGCCAAGAACAACTGCTCTCCTTCAATATTTACCAATTCATCAATTTCCAGCTTTCCGTACCCTCTATTTTCTATACCTTCTTCATTTAGCTCTAGTGCTTTAGACTTATTGTAAGCAACATTGGCAAACAAATTCAGTCTAAACCCTGCCACAGTATTCCACTCACTATTCAAAGACAATTCGACCCCTTGGTTCTGTAGCTTGGCAGCATTTTGCGTTTGCCCTGAGAAACCTGAAGTATATGGAAGTGGCTTATAGATAAATGAATCCTCAGAAATATTATTATAGTAGTTAGCACTACCAGTCAGCTTACCATCAAAGAATCCAAAGTCCAAACCAGTATTCAACTGATAAGACGTTTCCCATTGCAAGTCAGGGTTTGCAGGCTTGTTGCTATATACCCCTGGCATTCCTGCGTAACTGATATTCGCCAACGTAGCCAATGAACCGTAGCGAGATACAGCCCCTTGGTTACCTACAGTACCATAAGAAGCTCTCAATTTTAGGTTATCGATTGCCGATGCATTGCTCAAGAACGCTTCATCCGAAATCACCCATCCAGCTCCTACCGTATAGAAGTTACCCCAACGCTTATTGGCACCAAACTTAGACGTTCCATCACGACGATAAGTAGCTCTCAAGATATATTTACCCAAGTAATCATAGTCCATACTCGTGAAGTAAGACAATTGTGTCTGTCTTCTATCATAGCTACCTCTCACTACAGGTACTTGTACATCTGGTGATGATAATGTTGGTGTTACGGCATCCGCAAAACCATAAGCGGTGAACCCTTGGTTATATCCATTTTCCAGAATATACTCTTGGTATACGCCCACATTTAGTCCGTGATCTCCAAACGCCTTATTGTATTGCAATGCGTTAGTTCCTACTACTCGATAATCCATATAGGTTGTCGTAGACAAGCTACCTTTGCCATCAGGCGTTAGATTTTTACCATACAATGAATTAGGAGAAACAATATCCTTTGTCAGTTCCTGATCATAGTTCGTCGATGTTCTTGACCATATTTTTAGACCATCTGCCAACTCATACTCCAAGCGTAAGCTTGCGATAATTCCTAACAACTGATTTGACAACTCTCCTTTATCGATACGCTCAAATGGGTTACTACCATTGTAATCCAATGGCAAGTACTCTCCGTTCTCATCTTGCATGCTGTAGTAAGGAAGCATGGTCAATACGTTATACGCATCGTTTTTATAAACATTGTCAATCTTTGCTGTTGAAAGGGACGTTTTCAGATCCATAGAGAAGCGATCGTATTTTTGAGAAAGGTTCGCTCTCAAGGTTCCTCTTTCCATTCCTGTCTTTCTTACAATACCATCTTCTTTATAGTAGTTTCCAGACACGTAAAACTTGCTGTTCTCGTTACCACCAGAAATACTTACCTGATGAGACTGTGTTACTCCTTGACGGAAAAACTCTCCAAACCAGTCTGAAGTAATATCTGTATTTGGCTCCTGCCCCATATAACCGTACCATTGTGGTTGGCTTGTAGGACCATCCTGAATCAAGTCTTCAAACTCCGCTCTCTGCTTAGAGTTCATCATATCAAAGCCTTTGAAGGTAGACTCTGAGATACCCATATAAGAGTTCACATTGATCACCGGCTTACCACTTTCTCCTGCTTTTGTCGTAATCACGACAACACCATTGGCACCTCTAGAACCATAAATGGCTACGGCAGAAGCATCTTTCAGTACTTGTATTGACGCAAAATCATTCGGGTTAAGCGTTGCAAAAGCACGTCCATCTACTGGCACACCGTCAACGATAAATAATGCTTGGTTAGCTCCTGCCAATGAACCTGTACCCCTGATTTTCACAGAAGCAGAGCTTCCTGGTGCCTTATTATTCAAACTAACCTGAACACCCGCTGCTTGCCCTTGTAATGCTTGATCAAATGTTGCCATCGGACGTTGCTGAAGATTAGCTGCATCGACTACTGCTACGGTAGAAGTCATCTTCTTCATATCCTGTGTAGAGTATCCATCCACTACAATTTCTTGTAGTTGTACGGCATCTTCTGACAAAGCAATAGAGAATTTCGTTTGTCCATTCAATGGAACCACTATAGTCTTATACCCCACAAATCTTGCCTCAATAGTTTTAGCATTCGCTGGAACTGTCAAGTTAAACTGTCCATCAATATTGGTCACTGTTCCTTGAGTTGTTCCTGTCACCAAAACTGTTACCCCAGGAAGTGGATTGCTCCCGTCGGTCACTGTCCCAGAGATCATTCGCTCCTGAGCGAACGTTGTTACCACTATGCATAACATAATAGCAACGAATGAGAGTAGCCTTTTCATCATAGAAAAATTAGAGTTGAAATAATTATAAATAATTGTGTAGGTCTTGTACAAACAATCTTTAGGCAATAGGGTAACACTTACAAAAACAGCCTTTTTCAAACTATTTTCGGATTTTTTTAAGACTCCACATATGACACCTCATCAAAATTTGCACCTTCACTAACGACAATACAAATCTGACACTACAGTGTTCAGTAGCGTAAATCCATGTTCCAGAAATTCCCTGTTAGAAGTTTGTATTATTTCTAAAGAATAGAGTAAATTGAATTATTCAAAGCAAAAGTTACACTGATTCTACCCGCCAAGATATCAGATCAGTGGTTTTAATCTTGAGTATTTCGTCTCCCTATCCCCCTATTGCCAGTGGCTAGCAATCGAAGATAGGCTGCAGTCCCATCAGTTGGAGTGATTTGCAGTCAGTACTTTGTAGTATCACAGCTATTTTCATCTTTAAACATTGATATTGTTTATTCGAATTACCCCAATATTAACGATCGTTTACAAAAAATGCAATAGGTGAACGAATTTTTTAATAAACGTCACATTAACACCTTGAATATTTAGCTTTTTACAAGCATATCAGAATATTCAATAAGTATATTGAAATATGAACAAATTTATCTCTTATATATTCCTATTTTCCATTTTGATGGGATGTCAAAATAAAGCTGAAAAAACCACATTACTACAAGCAGGTAAACAGCCTGAGGTACAAGGCAAATTATTTATTATTGGAGGAGGCAAGCGGCCTGTTTCACTTATACAATCACTCATCAAGGAAGCAAATATCTCCCAAGAAGACAGCATTGCTATTCTGCCGCTATCCAGTAGTGAGCCTGACACCGCATTCTTTTATGCCAAAAAGCAGTTTGTTGAACTAGGGATCACCAATGTTCATAACTTTTATGCTGGAGATACCTTACCAACAGCGGAAGTGCTTCAAACCCTCAAAAGTTATCCATTGATCTATTTATCAGGGGGAGACCAAAACCGTTTTATGGAACGTATCCAAGGGAGTAATCTGAAGAATATTTTACAGGAAGCCTACCAAAAAGGAAGTACTATTGCCGGAACTAGTGCGGGAGCTGCTTTGATGAGTGAGCAAATGATTACCGGTAATGAAAAAAATTATTCGGAGTATCGCTCTACCCCTGCTGCTATTGAAAAAGATAATATAGAACTAGCAGAAGGTCTGGGATTCTTGCCACAAGCCATCATTGATCAGCACTTTGTCGCCAGAAGCCGATACAACCGAATCATCAGTACTGCCATTGAGTACCCTCAGTTACATTCTATCGGTATTGATGAGTCCACTGCCATTTGTATTTCCAAGGGGAATCAAGCCAAAGTATACGGAAAAGCACAAGTAGTCTGTATCAGTAATCCCTCCAACGCAAAAGCAACGACAGGGAACAAACTTGGAGCAAGGGGGCTGAAATTAGATATTTATCTTCCAGGAGACACCTTTGAGTTGTTGAGGCAGCTTGTGCCGTTGGTTGAGTAGCACTGCGTGCTGTTGAGTGAAGCTTCGCTTCGTTGAGTTTCACCTTCGGTGAGTTGAGTTTTGTTGGATTGTTGATTGATTTTGACTGAAAATACAGCTATTGGATCGATTACTAAGTATTTTTATAGTTCAGTGTGTATTTGCTCTAAGAGCGTTTCGCCTTGCTCGTACGGGGTCACCCCAGACCTCACAGGCTACACTGAACTCTTAGAGCAGATACCTTTTTCTGTAAAGAAACTTAGCAATCAGTTCACTAGACAAACTCAACTCTCCAAAGGTGAAACTCAACAGCACGAAGTGCTCCTCAACCAGCCGCGCAAGTGGCCTCAACAAAACGTTGGTTATTCTTCATTACAAATGATTTATATATGAAATTTAAGTTACCTGAAACACTGGTGATTGTCAGCAGCATCCTGCTACTATTTATTGGATTGACATGGGTTGTTCCCGCCGGTGAATTTGATCGAACTATGGTGAATGGAAGGAGTCTACTGGTTCCAGGATCCTATCAGGAGGTGGCCCCTTCTCCCCAATCACTGCTTTCTTTTTTTACGGCTCCATTAAGAGGATTTGCTTCCGCTTCTGAGGTGATTGCCTTTATTTTTATTGTAGGCGGAGCCTTTGGAATGCTGAATGCCACAGGAGCAATTAACGCAGGTTTGCAGAAACTCGTACAGTTTAGCAGCCAACATCCGGTATATAAATGGATTATCATCCCTTTCATTATGCTTATTTTCTCCTTTGCAGGTGCAACATTTGGCATGAGTGAGGAGGTTTTAGTTTTTATTCTAATCACCATTCCGTTAGCCCATGCCATGCAATTGGATACGGTAGTAGGAGTAGCGATTCCTTTTGTAGGAGCTGGAGCTGGATTTGCCGGAGCCTTTTACAATCCATTTACGATAGGCATCGCCCAAGGAATTGCTGAGATTCCTACCTTTAGTGGTTTACAGTATCGCCTGGTCGTATGGACGGTGATGACCTTTCTTGCGATTAGCTTTGTGATGCTTTATGCCTTGCGCATCTCCAAATCTCCTTCCAAAAGCGTACTGTATGGTCAAGATGCTCTACTTCAGGAAGAAAATAGTAAGCTGAAAGCTGAGAATATCCCTTTGACGACATCACGTATCCTTATTTTATTTGGGTTTGGAGGCGCATTGCTACTTCTGGCTTGGGGCGTGAAAGTACATGGATGGTATATGGTAGAAATTGGCGCTTTGTTTCTTGGGTTGGGAATAATCTCTGCCCTTATCGGTCAGATGGGTAGCGGAGCGATGGTCAAAGCCTTCACCGAAGGTGCCAAGGAGATGATGACCGCCTGCCTGGTGGTCGCTTTCTGTAAGGGTATATTATTGATTGCCGAGGATGGAAAAATCATTGACAGTCTTTTGTATTATATTTCTGAGCCTGTCAAAAAAATGCCGAAAGGCTTATCCGTAGAGGTAATGTTTATGGTACAAAGTGCCCTAAACTTCTTCTTGCCCTCTGGCTCTGGACAAGCAGCATTAACGATGCCTATTATGGCCCCTTTGAGTGACTTGCTTGGTGTAAGCCGACAAACGGCTGTACTAGCCTTTCAATTGGGAGATGGTCTAACCAATATGATTATTCCTACGAGTGGCGTGACGATGGGAGTCTTAGCGATAGGTAAGATCCCTTATGATAAATGGTTGCGATTTATGCTTCCTCTGTTCGTTTTACTCACTGTGGCTGGAATGTTATTATTGCTAGGGCCTGTGCTATTCTTCGAGTGGCAATAACTGTTGAGGCGGCTTATTAAGAACCATTATACTGCCAAACAGCGTTGTTGAATCGTTGAATCGTTGAATTGAGCTTTGCTCGTTGATTCGAGTTGATTTGTTGACTGAGACATGTACTAGACTCATTCAACAAATCAACTCGAATCAACTCACCGAAGGTGAAATTCAACGATTCAACGATTCAACAACACTGTCACTGCTTCTTTTGGAAAGTAGACAACACTTGCTGTGCAATAGGAGACAGCATTTCACTTTCCTGATATTTGACAACACTTTGAGACCAATTATGCTCAATTTGCTTGGAAAGAAAATAGAAGCGATAATTATTCAAACCTATTACACTAAAATATTGAATAGGAGGCCACTCAAAAGGCAATGGCTCTCCCTCTTGTTTCAGGTTGGTCTTGATTCCTGTAGAGCCTATAAAGTGATTGCGGAGATGTTTAGCAATCTGTGTAGCCCTCGTTTCATTGGCGATTTGTGCCACTAAAGGGAAAATAGTTGCTGCAGTAAATCGATTTACCGGATACTGTTTATCAATATGAAAATCACTATAAATTTTAGCCACCTTGTTCCAGCAATAGACATTGATCGCTCTTCTTCTTTTCTTGGCAAGCCCTTGCAAATACTTCGCTTTTTCATAGGATTTTTGGTGCCAATACAAAGTCGCCAACGTTTTCTCCATCACATATAACAGGCAATTTAAATCTACGGGAACCAACCTACTTATTTCTAAACGTTCCGTCTCATCCTGTTCATCGGTCCAACGCCCTTGACTATGCCACCCAGAAAGTTGCATCGCTCGCTCATTTTGGATAGAATCCAACTCCCCTTCTATATAGTGTTTCCCTTCTTGTTCTACATTTTCCCAATAACGATTTAAAATACTACCATCGGGCATTCTCACCAAGCGTTTAAAACTAACTTTATCCTTAGGAAACTGTCCCATCCCTTCCATCCAGTAACGATACTCTTTTTCTAATAGAGGTAACCAATTCATCAGCTTTTCATGATGCTCCAGTGAAAACAATGGAAGTGTCAGTCCTAAATGAGGGAGCTGTTGAAGTAATACCTTTCTGGAAACACTGTCTTCCTGTAATTGCATCAATGCAAAAGTAGCTTCCCAATAGTTACCGGTAAACAACGGTTGTGATAGCGTCGGAGAAACTCCAATACACCTACTTTCCTTCACTACCTCCATGGATTGGGGAATACTGTCTAGCTGCTCCTCTTGTAAGTTTTGGGCATATACTCCCAACAAACAAGTAGTAGTCATCAAGAGCGTTAATAGATAGTTTTTCATGGCTTGAGATTATTTTTAGCATGGTTGAGCTGGAAAAGTAATAAACATTACATGCAGATGAAGCGGAGGATTTTCATAAAACATATGTAGGGAAGCTGTTTAGGATATATTATCACTTCTTCCTGAACTATTTATTGTTGAAGTATTAAAGAAAAGAAGGGGATTAGCACTCATCCGCAATTATTCAAACCAATCTTTTGTTCATACATTACTGAAAACTTATTCAATAGACTTTTACAGATTCTCTGAATGGATATAGATATTGCGTTACATAAGTGGATTGTACTATTCACCTTAGCCATTGCGATTCTTTTGTTGATATGGGGAAAACGGAGGCCTTCTCATATCTTTATAGGAGCGGTAGCGCTACTGCTTTCTTTACATATTATCTCTTTTGAAACCGTGGTGGCAGGTTTAGCCAATGAACAGTTGCTTACCGTATTTATGGTCATTATGCTTTCAGCAGTCGTCCAAAAAAAGTTCAATCCCTATCAATCGCTGGATAAGTGTTTTAAAAGCTGTATGACACCCCGTTCCTTTCTTCTTCGGTTGAGCGGAATTGTCTCTGTATTCTCTTCCTGCTTCAACAACACTCCCATTGTAGCTATGCTTATGCCTTATGTATATGAAAAAGCAAAAGACTACAATGTGGCTCCTTCCAAGTTTCTGATGCCGCTCTCTTTTGTTGCGATTATGGGGGGGATGATTACCCTTATTGGCACCTCCACCAACCTGGTTCTCAATGGACTGATGGAAAGCAACGGCGTAGAGGTATTGAAATTCACTGACTTCTTATTCCCTGGAATATTGGTCACCCTGGTAGGAATTGCCTATTTCTATTTTATAGGCTATGACCTGCTCGACAGTAATACGATGATACTGGAAAAGGCAGAAATGAAAGTTCGTGCTTATTTTATAGAAACTATCCTCACAGAGGAGTCACACTATATTGGTCGGACGATGCGAGAGATGGGGCTTCGTGATATTAAGGGAGTAAACCCTGTACGAATTATCCGAAGAGGTGAAAGCATTAACGTCGTAATGAATACCTCTATACGACTAGAGAAGGAGGATCGTATTATTTTCTCCGGACAAAAGGAGGATATTATCACCCTATTGGAAAACAATGAGGATCTTCGGGTAGCCAAACATCCACAGTTCCAACTGAAAAGGGCCTCTAATATCTTAGAGATCAGTATTCCTGTTAATTCAGAATTTGAGCGTATACAGGTAAGGGATATTGATTTCAAAACCACCTATAACTCTACCATTATTGCTATACATCGAAATGGAGCAACCTTTAAGGGACGTATAGGAGATATCGTACTGAGGAGTGGTGATGTATTGCTTATTGCCTCCAGTGACCTGGTTTCTATCACCCAGTTGCGTAGGGATTTTTATCTTCTATCCCATGATAACTATGAGGAAATTGTTCGAAGAGGACCTGATAACTGGTTCATCGGCTCTGTGGCCATTATTTTAGGAATGACGATCATTGGACACCTGAGCCTTTTCAAGGGATTATTTCTCACGGTATTGATGTCCTTATTTTTCCGATTGATCACCTTGAGGGAATTACAAAAAACCATCGATCGGGAATTATTCTTTGTTCTAGTACTCGCCTTGGCCATTGGGAATGTATTTATTACTTCTGGAGCCTCCCAAATGATTTCTGAGTATACCCTGGAATGGCTGTTGCCTTTAGGGACTATAGGTATATTAATTGGTTTAATGCTTCTTACCATATTCCTTACCTCTTTTGTCACCAACGTAGCCGCCGTATCTGTCGCTTTCCCCTTGGCCTATACCATTTCCCAGCAAGCCGGAATTGATGGGGAAGTGTTATACCTGGGAGTAGCCTATGCTGCTTCTGCCGCTTTCCTCACTCCTATCAGTTACCAAACAAATATGATTGTGGCCAGCCCCGGTGGGTATACCATCAAAGATTTTCTTAAAGTAGGGTCTCCTTTGTTGGTACTATACCTGATCACAATCATAACATATCTGATTATCCGTTACGAGTTATTTTAACCTAGCCAAGGTTTTGTTCATGATGTTTAATTGAGCTTGGCTCGTTCATGATGTTTAGTTGTTGAATCGTTGAATCGTTGAATTGAGCTTCGCTCGTTGATTCGAGTTGATATGTTCTATGAGTCTCAACTCAAACTTCAATCAACAATTAATTCAAATCAAGACGCCATGCAATAGAGCGAAGCTCAATTAAACATCATGAACAACCGCTTTATTTGTGTAGCCTGTCCCAACAACTTCCTGCTATGAACAATATTGAAAAAGGAAAAAAGCAGGAAGAGCTCGCCTCTCAATACCTAGAGCAAAAAGGGCATGAAATTATTGATAAAAACTATCGCTTTGGCCGAAATGAAATTGACCTAATCACCCACTTGAATGATATTCTAATCTTCGTAGAGGTAAAAAGTAGGAAGTCTGCTATCTATGGCTACCCAGAGTCCAGTGTAACCAAACGAAAGCAAAAAGGAATACAACGTGCTGCCGATGCCTACCTACAGCAATCCGATTATCAAGGAAGGGTTCGATTTGACATTATTGCCATTATTGATACAGGAAAGTCTGTGGCCATTGAGCATTTTGAAGATGCCTTCTGATGGGAGTGTGGAGTGTGGAGTGTGGAGTGTGGAGTGTGGAGTGTGGAAAATTATTTTGGTTCTAGAGGAGAAGCAACTATCATCCATAAACATTTTTTAAACGATAGGCAATCAACAAAGTAATTGTACGGCTTGGACGTGTTCGTAGGACATTTCTACCCAACAAAATATACCGCTGGATCCTGTACCTTTAATGTTTCTTGCAAAAAGTGTTTCATCAGCTTCATATCTCCCGTAGTATAAAACTCTCGTCTAAGCTTGGGGGATACATACTGAGGGAGTTGCTGATACAAGGTAATGACTCTTTTGGCTACAGAAGGAGCTGGATCTACCAACTGTACCGTAGGGCCTACTATAGACTCCAATACAGGAATCAAAAAAGGATAATGGGTACACCCTAAAACGATATGATCTGCTCTAGCATCCAGCATAGGGGCGATATAACTGTGAATCAAGGCATGTGCTTTAGGCGTATAAATTTCCTGCTGCTCTACCAACTCTACCAAGCCATCCCCTGCCCTGGTAATCACCGTAACTCCTTCAGCATATTGCTCTTTGGTCTTTTTGAAATGTCCCCCCTGAAAGGTTCCTCTGGTCGCTAGCACTCCAATCGTTCCTGTTTTCGTTGCAATAGCAGCAGGCTTGACGGCAGGTTCCATGCCTACAAAGGGAATATGAGGGTACTTCTCTCTTAGATAATGGATTGCTGCTGCCGTAGCCGTATTACAAGCGATCACAATCAATCGACAACCTTTTTCCAATAAAAAATCAACGGCTGTACTTGTCAACGCTCGAACCTCTTCCTCTGTCTTCCCACCATATGGACAATGGGCAGAATCGGCATAATATAGTATGGACTCATGCTGGATTTCTTTAGCCAACACTCTCCAAACCGATAATCCTCCTAAGCCAGAATCAAATACACCCACCATGGTTTTATCTAATTTATGTTCATGTTGTTTAGTTGAGCTTCGCTCGTTCATGGTGTTTAGTTGTTGAGTCCATTACATGATATTCGAATTTCAATACTTCGTATTGAGTTGAATTGTCTATTGCTATCAGTCAATAAACTAATGCTATTCGAGATGCTGTATAATGGAGCGAAGCTCAACTCAGAGATTCAACAACTAAACATTATGAACGAGCGAAGCTCAACTAAACATTATGAACAACTTATCTATTTCCTTTTTCAACTGTGGCATCAAACAGCGACGGTACCACTAAAACATCTTGCATTTGCTGGAAATTCACTTCCATTACCTGACCTTTTTCCTCTTCCCAGACATATACTTCCTGAGGTCCCATAGGATAAACCTTTAAGGTTCTTTTTCCAGAATATAAGTCTTCTAAGTATAAGGTGCTGAAAGGGGTGTAATTCCTTAAAGAATCCTTAAGAGAGGTACGTTCCACCGCTTTTTCATACTCTAGTAACTGCAACCCCCTCACATATTCATAAAGCATTAAGGAGTCCAACTGCTCTACCTGTTTTACCTGATAAAAACGGCTTTCTGGGTTATAGGCGATATGGTAATCATTTTGACTGGCTGCTCCCGAATACCTTACGGCAAGTTCTTTCATGCTACCCCAGTTAGTGGGTAGTACTCTTCGATCCTGCCAATAATGTGCTGAGGTACTAAAGATCTGTTCCAGCTTCAACTGATTGCCCCCTATACTGATTTCTTTGACAGCAGTATCATTTTTTCCGAGCCATAAGGTACGCTCATCCTTTTGCACCACCTGATAAGTCTCTGTTCCTTTTTCTCCCTTGATCGAGACTGTCAGTCCATTTTGTTGCAGGCGAGTCAAAGCCTCTTCCTTATGCTCTGGAGAAAGCAAACGTTCCTGCCATTGTGTAAGGATATATAAGGTACTATTAATCTTCAATGGGTTGATCGCTTGCTGAGTAGCTTCTAATATCCATCCACTTTTTTGATGCTGTAACGTAACACCTTCGATTTGAATAGACTGTATCGCACTCGTATCCCTTGGCATCCAGCGTTCCAAATCACTCACCTCGGTAGTATTGGTAGATACAGGTCCATCCCATAACGATAGCCCTATTGCCACTACCAAGAATATATTTAATAGGATTAATCCTTTCAGTTTCATTGCTGTTTTGATTTTATGTTGATCTCATACCCCAACGTATCTCGGACGCGTTTGTAGCGCGTCCCTACAGATTAATGGCGACGTTGTCCGTACTGTTTACGTCTCCAATACGTACGTCCAATTCCAAAAATAATTACAAGCATCACCGGCCCTGCAATATTCAATAACTGCCAGAAAAGCTTATCCTCTGTTACTTTGAAGGGATCCAATGGTCTCAACGTAACCTGTCTACTTCGAGCACTAATCAGGCCACTATCGTCCGTCAGGTAAGCCAAGGAGTTCATAAAGAACTCTGTATTGGACAAGCGCTGCTGACGATAAGGATCAAAATCAATCGGATCTAATTTTCCTGTTCTCCAGTTTCGCTCGTTACGAATAATATCGGCATCTCCTACCACAATTAGTTTTGTTTGAGGACTCTTTCCGATCACCTTTCGGTCAGTCAAGCCCAATGGAGGGTAACGATTGGCGTATAAGGAAGTAAACGCTCCTTCCAGCAAATAGGCTACCGGCAAATGAGACTGATCAAATAATTCCTTATCCCTATCCCTTCTGATCTCATCCAAGGAAACCATCCCCGGCATTTGCTTTATCCTACTATACTGGGACGAAAACATCAATGGTGTTTTCTTAATCTCCTTCGTTTTTACCGTGTCCAACGTAGTGACAAACTTTCCGTAGACCACATCCAGATTACGCACGATAGGGTGCTTACCAAACTTATTCAAATAAATATAATAAGGCCATGGCAGGGGTTGTACCTGCTGCTGGTTTCCTACATTTCCGGTCACCACTTCCAATACTCCGGCCTGCTGATCTTGTACTAAATTAGTATTTAGACGGATGCCATATCGAAAAATCAATTCTTCCCATCTCAAGTCATACCCAAAACCATAGGTCCCTCCCATCGGGATACTATCCTTATTCATCTGAATAGGATCGGCCATCAGAATGGCTTTTCCTCCTTGCATCAGGTACTGATCCAGAAAGAATTTATCCGACGGAGAAAAGGTTGTTTTAGGCTGAGCCACAACTATTGCATCATACTCCTTCATTTTTTCTGGAGGAAGAATAGGAACATAATCCAACAAATAGGTTTCACGTATTTCTGCCGCTATTCCTTGTGTTTCTTCAGGAGTTAACTCTCCGTGTCCTTGTATAAACGCTATTCGCTTTTTGTCAGTAGCTGTTAACGTATGTAACGTACTTGCCAACTCATACTCAATCCCCTCAATAGATTGGTTAATCTGCTCTTGGGCCGAACTGCCTTTATTTCCTTTCAGTAAAAGCACCCCTTTTTCTTTTCCCGCATATCGAATAATCGCTCCCGGAAAAATCATTTTCTGGATACGTTCTCCACTTTCGGTAATGTCAAAAAGATTGGTTTGTGGAATACCGCTATTGACCAAATAGGTGATCAGCTCCTGCTTTTCTCGTCCTTTCGTCGCATTAGGGTCGACAAAGCGATAGGAAAGTTTCCCGGCAGAATGCATACGAAACTGCTCCAAGGTCTCCCGAATACCCTCTTGCAATCGCTTGAAATCGGCATTCATCTCTCCATCCAAATATACTTCTATGCTTGCCTCCTGTGGCAGTTCTTCAAGCATCTGCTGCGTCGCCTGACGCATTGTAAATCGCTTTTCCTCGGTGAGATCCCAACGAACAATCCATCGGTGGGCATGCATATTCAGCAAAACTGCTGTAAGCACCAACGCCGAAAAAGCGAGTAAGTCTTCCCATTTTTTGTTTGACATAACTGAAATGATTACATGAAACCTCCCAAAATTACAAATTTCACGCAAAACTCCTTTGAATGGGAAAAGTTAATCAGGAAAAGGTACTGATCATATAAAAACAAGCCGATCTAACAATGAAACCTCCCAAGCACCGACATACCTCCTTTAAATAGCGAAAAAGTTTTACTACTTTTGCCGGAATATTGGCATAGGCTTTTCCATTTTTAAGGACCAAAGCCATTTATAATCTGTTTACTAGGGTAAACAAAGGATCAAACCGCCGGATAATGAATTTTGCAGATACACTGAAAGAAAACGATATATTTGAACGAATAGGCCGAAGCGCAAAACAGCTTCAGGTGCCTGCGTATGTGGTAGGAGGATATGTGAGAGACCTTATTTTAGAAAGACCTTCTAAAGATATTGATGTCGTTTGTGTAGGCAGCGGTATTGCGCTAGCTGAAGAGGTTGCCGGCAGTCTTGGAGACCATGTACAAGTGAACTCCTTTAAAAACTTTGGCACAGCAATGATCAAGGTAGGAGAATGGGAAGTAGAGTTCGTAGGTGCCCGCAAAGAATCCTATAGAAGAGATTCCCGCAAGCCTATCGTAGAAGATGGCACTTTGGAGGACGATCAAAATCGCAGAGATTTTACCATCAATGCCATGGCCATTGATCTTTCGGAGGAAAACTTCGGGAAAGTAGTCGATCCTTTTGGAGGAATCGATGACCTGAAAAGTAAAACCATTCGTACGCCTCTGGATCCTGATATTACCTTCTCAGACGATCCACTAAGAATGATGCGTGCCATACGATTTGCTTCTCAACTGGACTTCGATATAGAGCCTGATACTTATGACGCTATTAACCGTAATAAGGAGCGTATCGGCATTGTCAGCAAAGAGCGTATCATGGATGAGTTGAACAAAATCATCCTGTCTAAAAAGCCCTCTTACGGCTTCCTACTGTTGGAGCAATCCGGTTTACTGGAATATATCTTCCCTGAAATGGTTCGCCTTAAAGGAGTAGATGTAAAGAATGGGAAAAAGCACAAAGACAACTTCTACCATACCCTAAAGGTACTGGACAATACGGCAGAGCGTTCGGACGACCTATGGCTTCGTTGGGCCGCGATCTTACACGATATCGCCAAACCTGCGACCAAGCGCTTTAACAACAAAGTAGGTTGGACCTTCCACGGACACGAAGAAAAAGGAGCCAGAATGGTCCCGGGTATCTTCCGTCGTCTAAAACTACCAATGAATGAGAAGATGAAGTTCGTACAAAAGCTGGTACGTCTACACCTTCGTCCTATCGCATTAGTCAAAAGAGAAATTACGGATTCAGCGATTCGTCGTCTGCTTTTTGAAGCCGGGGATGATATTGAAGCCCTAATGATTCTTTGCCGGGCAGATATTACCTCCAAGGATCATAAAAGAGTCGCTCGATACCTTCACAACTTTGATATTGTCGAAGAGAAAATGGCCATTGTGGAAGAAAAGGATAAGCTCCGCAACTTCCAACCGGTGATTACCGGGGAGATTATTATGAAGACCTTTGACCTCAAGCCATCCAGAGAAGTGGGGGATATCAAGGTGCGTATTCGTGAAGCTATTCTTGATGGCAAGATCAGAAATGAATATGAAGAAGCACACGCCTATATGGTGGAGATCGCCAAAGAAATGGGGATAGAAGGTAATAAGTAAGAGGTAAAAGGTAGGGGCGACCCTTGTGGTCGCCCTAACCAAAGTTTATGATAATAGGTAGGAATGATCCCACGTGATCGCCCTTATATATCCAAAATTTATACAAACAATGAAAAATGATTTGATTCTGCGGGCTGCCAGAGGCGAAGAAACTGAGCGCACCCCGGTATGGTTAATGCGTCAAGCGGGCCGTATTCTTCCTGAATATAGAGCGGTAAGAAATAGTCTTAGCGGATTTATTGAACTGTGTACCACTCCTGAACTTGCAGCCGAGGTTACTATACAGCCTGTTGATCTACTGGACGTAGATGCAGCGATTATCTTTTCTGACATCTTAGTAGTACCAGAGGCTATGGGCCTTCCTTACGAGATGATCGAGAAAAGAGGTCCCCTTTTCCCAGAAACGGTAAAGAGCGCCGCAGATATCGAAAAATTGCGTGTTGCAGATCCACACGAGCATTTGCAGTATGTGATGGATGCTATCAGCATTACCAAAAAAGAACTGAATGACCGAGTACCTTTGATCGGCTTTGCAGGGGCACCTTTTACGATCCTTTGTTATATGGTAGAGGGAAGTGGTTCTAAGACCTTCTCTAAAGCGAAAAAAATGCTTTATACAGAGCCTGCCCTAGCACACAAGCTATTGCAAAAAATCACCGACACTACGATCGCTTACCTGAAAGCACAAATTGCTACAGGAGCGGATATGATTCAGGTATTCGATTCTTGGGCAGGAATTCTTTCTCCAGCACAGTACTCAGAATTTGCCACTCCTTATATCGGACAAATCTGTGATGCGATTACAGAAGTACCAAAAACGGTATTTGCAAAAGGTGCCTTCTATGCTCGTAAAGAGTTGGCAGCGTTGAACTGTAACACCATCGGTCTAGACTGGAACATGGATGCCAAAGAATCCAGAGAGATTATCGGATGGGATCGCACCCTTCAAGGAAACCTTGACCCTTGTGCGCTGTACGGCTCTCATGAGGAAGTAGAAGCCGCTACGAAAGCCATGCTAGACTCCTTCGGAAAGAAACGTCACATTGCCAACCTTGGACACGGGGTATACCCGGATATTGATCCTGATAAGGTGAGAACTTTTGTGAAAACGGTGAAGGAATATTCTTCGACACTATAGCCTTTGAGATGAAGGATGAAGGATGAAGGATGAAGGATGAAGGATGAAGGATGAAGGAAAGTAAATCTTTTTCTTCATCCTTTTTTCTTTTGTTTATTAATTTGGTTGTCACAAGATTTTTTAATCTAATATCCTATAACCATGGAAATAACTGTTCTCATATTACTCATCATAGCCTACATTTTTCTAAACATATATGTTACCAAAAGAATTAATAAAGCTGTTTACTATAAAGAAGAGCGAAAGAAAATTCATAAAACCCTATTATGGGCCATACCTTTTCTAGGAGCCTGGATGAGTCGCTATTTTTGGAAGACCAATAATGAAACACTCGAAGTAATGACAAAAGGTAAGCGAACAGTAAAAACAGGTTCTTTTTATGAAAGTAATATTGGGATGGATACAGAGGATTAATCTTTTCTCTCCTAATCCCCTATTTGATGAATAAGAGCTTGTTTGGAATCCAGATTTTTAGAATAAAACTTCTATAAATTGACTGAAAGATGTGGTTCCAAACAAGCTCTAATACGTAAAGCTGCTTTTTATTACCAAATAACCATTTAATAATATTTACATTGTTATGATTAAAATATACTGAGTATTACCGCTAAGGCGATTAACGCTACTCATTATGCATCATAACAAAAGACATTTACACCTCAACGAAGTGTATGCTTACTGTACACTTCTGTTACTATTGTTGGGAATTGTCAGTTGTTCTCCCTCTAATAAGGAAACCACTAGCAATACTCCTCCCACAAATAAAATTGACAGAACAGTACTGCCCATTCAACCCCCTACTCAACCATCTATCACCACAATGGATGCCCGAGATGCACAAAAACCTGAAGCATTTAAAGTAAACGCTCCCGAAAACGCGCCCAATGTCGTGATTGTATTAATTGATGATATTGGTTTTGGGGCTACCAGTACTTTTGGCGGGGCTATCAATACACCTACCTTTGATAAACTTGCGGAAAATGGATTGCGTTTTAACCGTTTCCACACCACAGCCCTGTGCTCTCCTACCCGAGCATCCCTTTTGTCGGGGCGTAATCATCATAATGTAAATGTCGGTTCCGTGATGGAAATTGCCACTGGGTTTTATGGCAATCAGGGAATACGTCCTGACAATGCTAAATACTTTGCAGAAACGCTACGTCAGAATGGTTATAGTACGGCAGCCTTCGGGAAGTGGCATGAGACAGCTACTTGGGAAGTCTCTGTTTCCGGTCCTTATGATCGATGGCCCACCAGCTCTGGGTTTGATAAGTTTTATGGCTTTATCGGAGGGGAAACGAATCAATGGGATCCTGTTATTTTTGATGGTGTTACGAAGGTCAGTAAAAAAGATCATTCCGACTATCATTTTACTACGGACATGACTGATGAAGCTATTGAGTGGGTCAAGTTCCAACAAGCAATGACGCCAGATAAGCCTTTCATGATTTATTATGCCACAGGTGCTGTACACGCTCCTCACCACGCTCCCAAAGAATGGATTCAGAAATACAAAGGTAAATTTGATAAAGGATGGTTGAAACTAAGAGAAGAGACCTTTAAAAGACAAAAAGAGATGGGGGTAATTCCTAAAAATGCTCAATTGGCTCCAATGCCTGAAGACATTCAAGATTGGGAGAAACTCAGTGAGGAAGAAAAACAGCTCTTTGCCCTTCAAATGGAAACCTATGCTGGCTTTGCTGAGCATACCGACCATGAAGTCGGTCGATTGGTCGATGCCATTGAGGAAATAGGTCAACTGGACAATACTTTATTTATCTATATTATGGGGGATAATGGCTCCAGTGCAGAAGGAGGACTGGAGGGAACGTACAATGAACTCATTCATCTCAATGGCATTTTTGACGAGGAAACAATCGAAAATATGCTAAGCAAAGCCGAGGATTGGGGAGGCCCTAACTCTTTCCCACACATGGCCGCTGCCTGGGCAGTAGCTACTGACGCTCCTTTTAAATGGACCAAGCAAATGGCTGCAGACTTTGGAGGAACCCGCAACGGTATGGTGATGCACTGGCCCAAAGGTTTTAAAGCCAGAGGAGAGATTCGATCACAATGGCATCATGTCAATGATGTTGCTGCTACGGTATTAGAAGCGGCCAGCTTACCTGCCCCAACATCCATCAATGGCGTAAAACAGATCCCTATGGACGGGGTCAGTATGCTTTATGCAACCGAAAATAAGGAAGCTAAAGACCAGCATACTGTACAATATTTCGAAATGTTCGGGAACCGAGCTATTTATAAAGATGGTTGGCTAGCTCGCGTAGTACATATCATCCCATGGCAAGGAAAACCATTAGGTAAGTTTGACGAAGAGGAATGGGAACTATATAATATTGAGGAAGACTTCAGCCTTGTCAACAACATCGCATCAGAGTACCCTGAAAAGCTACAGGAACTTAAAGAACTTTTTGAGGTAGAAGCAATCAACAATAATGTTTATCCATTAGATGATCGCATCTATGAACGGTTTAATGCCAAAAATGCCGGAAGACCCGACCTGATAGGAGATCGAAAAACTCTCACTTTAGCTGACGGCATGGAAGGAATTATGGAAAATACCTTCTTAAATATTAAAAACACTTCTAAGGAAATCGTTGCCAATGTATCCTTAAATGGCAAGGGACATGGAATCATCCTTTGTCAGGGTGGTAAATTTGGCGGATGGGCCTTATACATGAATAATGGGAAGCCCGCCTATACCTACAATTACTTTGGACTACAGAACTATACCATTCAAGCCCCCAAGGCCCTAAAAGCTACGCAAGCGGAAATCAAATTGGTCTTCGACTATGATGGAAACGGCGCAGGGAAAGGTGGTACGGCCACACTATACGTCGATGGCAACAAGGTTGCAGAAGGACGTGTGGATAAAACACAACCCTCTGTTTTTTCGGCTGATGAAACAGCCGATGTAGGTAAGGATGATGCTACACAAGTTGTGGAAAAGGTTTTCAAGGATGTTGAAGAGTCTGAGTTTACTGGTTTTGTCAATAAAGTTCGTATCAGTATCCCTAAATAAATGATAAAAATCAATTATACTTTTTTTCTACAAAACCCTAATACTATATAAGTTATCAGTATTGAGATAAGTTCTTTTTCAAGAACGGGAGTAGGTGAATCTATCGTTTTTTTATTGTAGGCAGAATATAATTATTCATCAGCAAACAATAAGGTTATGGTAGACACATCACATTTAGAAGGATTACATGCTGCGTTTAGAGGAAATCTTATTCAACGAAACGATAGTAGTTATGAAAGTGCTCGTCAGTTATACAATGGTATGATTGACAAGTACCCTGATTTAATAGCACAGTGCAGTAATGTAGCCGATGTTATTACTGCCGTAAATTTTGCTAGAGATAATGAGCTGTTATTGGCTATTCGTGGTGGGGGACATAATGGACCCGGGTTAGCGAGCTGTGATGACGGTATGATGCTAGACCTCTCCCAAATGAAAGGAATCCATGTCAACCCCAAAGCCAAGACTGTCAGAGTAGAGCCTGGCTGTACGCAAGGAGATGTGGATCACGCCACCCATGCTTTTGGCTTGGCTGTACCTGCCGGTATCGTTTCTACAACAGGAATTGCAGGCCTGACACTTGGAGGAGGACATGGATACCTATCCAGAAAATATGGCCTAACCATCGACAATCTACTGGAAGTGGATATGGTCTTGGCTGATGGTCGTTTAGTCACAGCTAGTGAAGAGGAACATCCCGATTTATTTTGGGCAATACGTGGTGGTGGCGGTAATTTTGGCGTTGTCGTAAGTTTTCTTTTTAAAGCCCACCCGGTCGATATGGTATATGCTGGACCTATTTTTTGGGATATTTCTCATACCAAAGAAATCATGCAATGGTACCGTGATTTTCTTCCTAACTGCCGAGAAGATCTTTGTCCTTTTGTAGGAGTAAAAACAGTCCCTTCTACTGCTCCATTCCCGGAAGCCATTTGGAATAAGAAAGTTTGTGCCATCATCTCTTGTTTCTCTGGTCCTTTGGAAGAAGCAGAAGAAGCCCTAAAACCCATTCGGGAATCCCTTCCTGCCCCTCTTATGGATGGTATGCAAGAAATGCCATTTACGGTTATACAATCACTATTTGATGGACTGCTCCCAAAAGGATTACAATGGTACTGGAAAGGGGACTTTGTTAAAGAATTGACTGATGAGGCAATTGATGCTCATATTGAATATATCATGAAATCTCCTAGTCAACTATCCCTAATGCACATGTACCCCATTGATGGAGCAGTGAATCGAGTGGGACCTGAGGAAACCGCCTGGTGTTGTAGGGATGCACGCTGGTCTATGGTCATTGCCGCCATTTCTCCAGACGCCTCCCAAAAAGATGAATTAAAAGAATGGGGGAAACACTATTGGGAAGCAGTACATCCCTACAGCATGGGCGCTGCTTATGTGAATTTCATGATGGAAGAAGGACAAGATCGTATACGAGCCACTTACGGTGACAATTATGATCGATTGGTTGAGGTTAAAAGAAAGTATGATCCTGAAAATCTATTTTGTATCAATCAGAATATTGATCCCAAATAGAATTGTTAGCAAACATAATCCTTAACACTTCGTTACCTGAAAAAAATCACTATGAAGCTAAGCGAAGTAGAAAAAGACAGAGTTATTCAGATGGCCTGGGAAGACCGCACACCTTTCGAGGCCATCGACTATCAATTTGGCCTTAAAGAAGCCGACGTAATCAAACTTATGCGTGCTACACTCAAAGAGAGTAGTTTCAAGCTGTGGCGTAAAAGAGTGAATAGCGGTCCAAGTCAAAAGCATTTACATAAGCGATCTTCCGATATTAAACGCTTTAAATGTAGCCGCCAACGGCCTATTTCCATGAACAAGATTGCCAAAAGGTAATTGCCTTTAACCTTTCCAATAACACTATTACTTCAACATATCACTATGTATTTTTCCAAAGAAGCTATCGAAGCCATGCCGCGTATTCGTCGGCTAAACATGATCAATTGTATTACTGGGATTAAACCAGGGAATCTCATTGGTACCCAATCAGACAGAGGACAAAGCAATGTCGCTATATTCAGTAATATCGTGCATTTAGGTAGTGACCCGGCCCTATTGGGTATTATCTTTCGTCCTCAACATGAAAAGCCCAGAGATACCTATCTCAATATTAAATCCTCTGGTGCCTTTACCGTAAATGCAATTCCCACTAATCTTATTGAGCATGCACATTATACCTCTGCCAAGTTTCCCCAAGAAGTGTCTGAGTTCGATCGCTGTGGATTGACGAAAGAGTATCTACATGATTTTAGCGCCCCTTTCGTGAAAGAAAGTCCCTTGAAAATAGGTCTTGAACTGGTAGAAGAAATTCCTATCACTACCAATAATACCATCATGCTTGTCGGCCGTATATTGCACCTACAGTTTCCTGATGATATGATGGAAGAGGAAGGACATTTAAACCTGGAAACGATCAATACCGTGGGAATCGGTGGCCTGAATCAATACTATCGTTTGCAAAAAATCGCTCAATTTCCTTATGCACACCTAAAGGATGTGCCCGACTTTAATAAATAGGGTATACTCACGAATCCCAAATCCCCAATAACCTCCGTAACATGGCCAACTGTCCGACATGATAGGCATTATGATCAGCCACAAGTAATAGCTCCCTATAATAGGTCTGCCCATCTCCATGAGGAATCTCAGAAGTTAAATCTACTTGAGGATCTACTGCCAGCTGTTTCAGCGCTTCTCTATCGGCAAGTACTTGACGTATACTTTCATCCCAGGCTTGAGAGGAAGGAGGGGTAGGGCTAGTAGGCCAGTAATCCTTGGGCCATTCCATCTCCTGATACTCTGGATTAATGCAGAAATCCAATATATCCCATTGACAAATGCGGATGTGCTCTAATAACTGCCATAAAGAGTGTGGGAAATTTTCTACAGTTTTCCCTCTAAGTTCTTCTGGAATATCCTCTATTGTGGATTCAAAGCCTACGTGTGCTTCTTCCCAGCTCAACAGGCGTACAATATGCTCTCTAATCACTTGATGATCCATAGTCTAATACAGTAATTGGTTTATTTCAACTGATCAGCCCTCCCTTTGAAGGTCTTGTACTCAAAATATGGATTTCAAGCAAGCATACAATAAATAGTTAAAAGGATGTTAATTAACTTGTCTCACACATGTGACATTTATACTTTTGTTACACAATTGAGACATTATGAAAAATACTAAGGAAAAAATAGTCAAAGGAGCAATTGAATTGCTCAGTCATACTCCCTCTGCCTCTATGGAAGAAATTGGGACGGCCATCAATTTAAGTAGAAGAACATTGCACCGGTACTTTGGTAGTAAAGCTGAGTTAATCGAAGAGATCACTCGTTATGCAAGCCACCTTTGGTTAGAAAAAACAAGAGAGGCAGTTGTCTCTTTCAATACGCCCATAGAACAGCTTAAGGCAATGTTTAGGAATGACATCAACAGTGGCTATCAATTCCGATTTCTATATCATTATAAGGATAGTATTCAGACGAAAGAAGAGGAAGCTTCGGATCTTAAAGAGATGATGAAATTATTCAGGGAGTTGTTGAAAACTCTTCAGGAAGAAAAAGTCTTGTCTTCTGCTTATTCTCTTGTATGGGTAGAGCGTTTTTACCTTTCTACGGTAGATGCTGCCACAAGTCTGATTCACGAAGATCAATCCAATAAAGAGGAGGTTCTGCAAATGGCATGGACTTCATTCCTGAATGGCATTACCGTATAGCGATATAAAAGAAAGTAGTAGATAAACTCTTGAATTAATAAAACAAACAATCAACACTATGGAAAATACAATCAACTTTGAATTAGCATTAATGGGATTAGCCATTCATATATTGATATGGAATAAGCTTCCGGAATGGGGAACATGGTTCAACAAAATTATTGAAGCACTACCTACTCCCTTACAGAAGTTATACGAAGGGTGGCATTGCCCTTATTGCTTTGGCTTCTGGATTGCGCTAGTGCTCCATGCCTTTACTGGCATTGAAACGTTGCCGGCCTTGTCGTATATGCCTGATTGGGGAATCATTGGTCATATAGGGGCATGGTTTCTGGATGCTTTAGCAACCGCTACGTTAATCTATGCAGCAAGTCATTTGCTATGGACCTTAAGTTTTGGGGCTGCGAAAGGTTATGCGGCGACTCAGGAATTTAAGGCAAGTTTTGAGGAAGAAGAGACTGAAAATAAGTGAGGCTTGTTGAATCGTTGAATTGTTATCTGATCATATTTGTAATATTTCAATAAACAGTTCAACTCACACTAAGTACTAGTCCTAGCGTCCTCGCTCATGTAACCGGAGCGAGGACGCTCCCATTATGCTTTGGTCTTTGCGAGGACGCAAAGACCAGTCTCTACCCAATCTCTACCCAGTTTCTACCTTTTTACTTTCAGCTTATGTTGACAACATTGAGCAAGGGCCTACATCAATCTACAATTCCGCCTGTCAATCGTAATAAAGCCGCATTACTCTGAATTAAATCATACTGTGCCGACAAATGTCGAAAAGCAGCATTCAGGTAACGTGTTTGTACCTGACGATAATCAAAGGAATTGATAGTGCCCTGTTCCAGTTGTTCTTTACTGAGGCGTAAGTTAATATCTGCGGCCGCAACACTTTTCTCCGTCAACTCCACCAGTTCCCTACGGTTAAGGTATTGCTCATAGGTTTTATTGAGTTCATTCATCAACGTTTGTAATACCTTCGTGGTATTCACTTGTTCTTGCTCATAAGCCAGGCGAGCCGATTGTATTGCCCTGCGATTTCTTCCCCCTGTATAAATCGGAATATTAATATTCAGTTGGGCAAAAGGGCCATAGCTATACCCTGCATTGGTCTGACGTTCTGTTAAGGTCTCTCCTTCCTCCACGTCACTACCTCCAAATAGATTAACAAAATCAGCCCAAGTGACCGGATCAGTAGGACCTACTCCCGCAGGAATCTGCACTTCACTTTCGGTACGTATAGGGAAATCTGCCGTAAACCAGTTTTGGGTGCCACTATACCCAGCATTTAATCTGACATCAGGAGATCTCAATGTTTTCTGCGCTCTAATCTCAAGTTGTCTTAAAGCCAAGGTCGTATACTGTCGCTGCAGATTACTATTCTGCGATTGCATCCTTTCCAATAGATCCTCATAAGCATAATCCTGAGGTTTATAACTCAACTTATCAGTCAATTGGTACGTCTGATTCAACTGCTTCTCTCCCATTAATAGGTTAAGATCCCGATACGCATTCGCCACCACCAACTCCTGATTCACAAAATTAGAGGAATCATTATAGAACGTGGTTTCTTCCTGAGAAACGTCAAAAGTAGTTCCACTCCCCAACTCTCTTTGTAGGCGTACCAGCTCCACCCTATCTTTTGAGAGATCCAATACCGTTTTAAAAACCTTCAGGTTTTCTTCTTGTAACTGCACATTGTAATAAGCCAAAATCGTTTGCTCCACAGCACTTTCAATCACCATCTGCGCCTGTTGATTGGATTGCGCCTCCATTTTCTCTAGTTGCTCTTTAGAAATATTGACCCGAAACCCATTGAATAGTGTCCACTCTGCATTCAATGCTGCGTTAATACTATTGCTGATGTTATTTCCTGCCAGAGCAAAAGGGTTCGCTGGCTTATTATCGATGTAATTACTTTGCCCTCCTCCCTGAAAAGCAACAGTAGGATACCGCCCTGCCTGCCCCCAGCTATTCAACTGCTCAGCATCTTCTTGTCGTTTTTGCTCAATTAAGATATCATAGTTATTCTTTAAGCTTTTTGAAATCGCCTCAGACATACTCAAGGTCGGAACGCTATTTTGAGTAGACTGCGCAACACCAATGTGTGCCATCAGCAAGCAACCAATATATAGCAAATGTTTGTACATAGATCATTAGGGTTTTGTTTGCTGGAAAGTAATGATGGTAACTACTTTTTTATCGCAGGCAAATTACTTTATATCGTTTTTGTTCATGTTGTTTAATGGAGCTTCGCTCGTTCATATTGTTTAGTTGAGTCAATACATTTCACCTTCGGTGAAATTAGGGAAGTCTTGTGATTGTTCAACTAAACAATATGAACGAGCGAAGCTCAATTAAACATTATGAACCAGAAGGGGTATCCGGATAGTGATCGAACAAACGATCCTTATGTTGATCGATAATTACCCGTTCCACTTCTTCTGCAGACGGTTTCTGCCCTGTCCATAGGTATTTGGCCCATTGGCGTATATCATTAAAAGCCATCATCAGTGGGGGTAGAAAAAGCAGAATCACCAAGGTACCCACCAATACTCCCCAGGCTACTGCTATCGCCATCGGAATTAAGAATTGTGCCTGAAAACTTTTCTCTTGAATTAATGGAGACAACCCCGCAATTGTGGTAATCGACGTTAGCATAATGGGGCGAAAACGGGAAATTCCTGCATCATAAACAGCTTCCATCACAAACATTCCATTGGTAAGGTTACGGTTATAGCGATCTATAAACACGACTGCATCATTAATCAAGATTCCTGAAAGGGCAATCATTCCCCAGGCACTTAGGATAGAAATAGGAATACCATGAATGCCGTGTCCCCAGGCTGCCCCTACCCATCCCATCGGAATCATGGAAATCACGAGTACTGCCTGATAGAAAGAGCGGAAATTCAACATAATCACCACAAACATCATGAACATCGCTCCCCCAAAGAGGGTCACGATCTCATTAAGGGATTGAGCACTTTCCTTGGCTTGTCCACTTTCCTCTACTCTTACGGTAGGGTAGTTTGCCAATACTTTCGGTAAAATATCTCTATTGATTTTTTCTAATATGGGCGGAACTTCCATCTCTGGATCTACCAAATCAGCCTCTACCGTAATCGTCCGACTACCCATATAATGCTTAATATCTGAGATACCCCTAACGATCTTATAGTCCACCAACTCACTCACGGGGTATTCGTTCCCATTGACCTTCACCTTCATCTGTTCCAGTTGTGTCAAGCTCATTCGCCCTGACAAAGGGTAACGCACCCATACCCTGAGTTCATCCCTGCCTTTCTGTATTCGTTGTACTTGTTCCCCAAAAAAACCTTGTCGTACCTGCTGTACGATATCATCCCGATCCAAATTGAGATAATGTGCCTGAGGCTTTAAGAATAGCTCTAATTCTCTTTTCCCAATATTACTGTCATCAATCACTTCCTTTAGTACCGAAAGGTTTTCCAGTTCTCTCTTCAGTTCCTCGGCAGCTAAGCGTAACGTCTCCCCTTCTTTCCCCATCAACATAATAGAAACAGGTTTCCCAAAGCGCCCTTCATTCCCCACCTTTAACTTATCCGCTTCGGGTACTTTTCCTATCTTCTTGTTAATCCGCTTGATCAGCCCTATATCATTTACCGGAGCATCATCCAGCTCTTTGAAAAAGATATTCACATTTCCAGTATGCCCTCCTACTCCAAAAGTACTCTGTCCCACATTGGCAAAGGTGTAATTGATCCAGTTAGTCGTATCATTAAACTCTTTTTTAAGATCTTCATTCACCTCCCATACCAGACTATCAAAGCGCATAATATATTCCTTGGTCAAGGTCTCTCGTGTCCCAGCTTGAAAGGCGATATCAATATTGATACTATTGAACGGTATACGGGGGAAAAAGGTCGCTCGAATTACGCCACCACCCAAAAATCCAAAGGTTACAATCAGCATTCCCACCATTACCGTAATGGATACCCATTGGTATTTCAAGGTCTTCTGAAGAAACCTTCCATACCAATCGCTACGTACCATATCCAAAAAGTTATTGATACGGGTTCTTATCCGCCCTCCAACCGAATTGGGAGATTTGGCTCTCAATACACTAGGGCTAGATAAATGAGCAGGAAGAACAAAAAACGCTTCCAACAAAGAAAAGCCCAGAGAAAAAATCACCACCAGCCCCATATCTTTCAAGAAATTCAACTCTCCCTCAATCAATAATAAAGGCGTAAAAGCAATAATGGTCGTAGTGACCGAAGTAAAAACGGCAGGTAATACCTCTATCGTCCCATCCACTGCAGAATGATAAGGCGACTTTCCTCTCTCAAAATGAGCATAAATATTTTCGGCAATCACAATCCCATCATCCACCAGGATACCAACCACCAGAATCATCCCAAACAAAGAGATCATATTAATGGTAAACCCGACAAATGAGCCTAAAATGAATAATCCCAAAAAAGACGACGGGATACCCCAGGCTACCCAGAAAGACAATCGTAAGCTCAGGAATAACCCCAACGCGACACATACCAACACTAATCCCACGACTCCATTCTCGATCAACATGGTCAATCGTTGCTTAAGCAAATCCCAAAACTTAAACGTCACTTGCAGCTTCATATGTGGGTTCTCCTCATTAAACTCCTCTATATACCCTTCCACATAATTAGTGATGTCCAGTAAGTCTTCTGACAATAGTTTCTGTACTAACATATATACCGACAACTTTCCGTTCAAGAAGCTCTCATCAGGGGTGTCAGCAAATTGTTCTTTGATATCGGCTACATCGCGTAAATAGAGCGTTCCTCCATTGGGTAGTGCCAGTAAGACAATCTTACCGATGAAATCAGCATCTGTTCTCTTCCCTCGGGAACGAATCAGGATCTCCTCGTCTGTGGTTTTGATTGCCCCTCCTGACAAGTCCCTATTATTTCTACGAACGATATTGGCCACTTGAGTAATTGTCAGTCCATACCGTAACAAAGTGGTTTCATCTACCTCTATAGAAATCTCCCGGTCAGGGTATCCCATTGGCATGACCTGTGTGATAATTCCTGAGCGAAGGAAATCATCTTCTATTTTTTGGAGGGTAATTTTCAGGTCATTAAGAGACACCTGATCTGTTTCTCCGGTCAATCCTATCCACATCACCGAACTACGGTTCTTTTGCTTAAAGATGATCGGACGTTCTGCTCCTGTTGGAAAGGCACTGATCCCATCCACTGCATTTTTAACATCCGTATAAGCTTCATCGATATCATAGCCATGAAAAATCTCCACGGTGATGGTCGCCATATTCTCTGTGGAGCTGGATAAGATTTCCTCTATCCCTACGATTCCTCTCAACGCTTCTTCTATACGCTGCGTAACCCCCTCCTCCATTTCTTCCGGAGAAGCTCCCTGATACAGTACTGAGATATTAATAATTCGAGACTCTCGCTCCGGGAAGAAAGAAAATTCCGTATGATAAAGGGTATACCCTCCCAGGATGATGGTAAGCGCAATGATGGTATTGGAAAGAATGCCATACTTGACAAAGTTTTCGATAATGGATCTCATGGGCGCTTCAGGTTATCATTTAATATTTTGACCTGCATGCCTTCATAAGCATTGATCAAAGGCTCACTCACTACTTTTTCTCCTTCTGGAATACCCGAAACAATTGCATTCTCTTCTGATATCTTATGAATTTTGACTGGATAAAGCTGTAGGACACTATCTTTTACGATATACACCAACCGCTGATCAATCAAAGCATTCCGAGGAATCCTCATCGCGTTCGGAATATCAATCCCCCTGATGATAGCTTTCAGATACATTCCCTCATATACTGTATGTTCTTTATCAGGAATAATATGAATATAGATACTCAACGATTGGGTATTAGGATTCACCACATCGGCAATTCTACTGATTTCTCCTTGCCATTGCTTACCGCCATCTTCTGTAGATACACTGACCTTCTTTCCGACTTGCAACCACTGTATATTCTCAGGAGGGAGGGCTACATTCAGTTCCAGGGATTCTGTTTTATGAATGCGAGCAATACGTGTACCTGGGTTTACAAAAGACCCAATTTGCAGGTATACTTCAGAAATAGCCCCCTCAAAAGGGGCTTTATAATAATGCTTATAAAGATTGGTCTCACTACTTTTAATCTGGTAATAGTTCGTAAATATGTTCCGGGTTGCTAGAAAGGTCTTTTCTTTTCCTGACTGATGTTTCGGTAGCGCTGGCAAAGGTTTACTCACATCCAAACTTTCAAAAAAAGCATTCCATATAGGGTAACTATTCGGGTAATCGATCTTCATATCCGGAAGAATACCGGCTACATCTCTCAAAAAACTAGCCTTTTGTGCTTGTAGTTGGTAACGGGTTATAGTGTCGTCAATCTTAAACAAAGTCTGCCCTTTCTTGAAGTTCGTCCCTTCTTTTAGGTGAATACTCCCTTCTTCCATTTTGCCTTGCACTTCAGAAGTAATATCCAAGGGCATAGTCGTACTCACCCTTCCATATCCTTCCATAGTGGTATGAATGTACTGGTAGGCTACCGTTTCTGTAGTAACATATCGTACACGAGCAGCCTTAGGGGTTTGTTCGGGTTCTTCCTTTAGTGAATAGAAAAAAGCAGCAGCCCCTATTACGATAATTAAAATAGCGACACTGATGATCAGTTGTCTTATTCTCATAGAAAAATGACGCTAATAAGTAATGGGTTTTTAATTTGACTGTGGTAGAAGGTATTGGGTTATCGTTTGTGGTTTATAACCGACAAACATACATCATGCGACAACATCAACCTAATGACCGTATTTATAAGTTAAGGGTTATTTTTAAATATTTAATAATATCCTTACATCAATTATGTCTTACGGAATATAGCTTATTCTTTATTTCATATTCCCACCCCATCTCCATAGATTTTGAGTTTGTAAAAATGCGTTAACATTAACATTATTCTATCAAAATATGGTGAGAAGCAAGGGCTTACCTTCTTGGATTAACACAAAAAAATATAAGAATTGTAAAGAAAACATGGTCTCAATTTGGGAAGTAAAAAAAATGTGGTTTCTTTTGCGGCATCAACCATAACACTGGATTAATACTCTTCTGATGAGCGACTTTATCAAACACGAGTGTGGAATTGCGATGGTAAGACTACGCAAACCACTTTCATATTATATAGACAAGTATCAAACACCTGCCTATGCTATTAGTAAGATGTACTTACTAATGGAGAAGCAGCATAACAGAGGGCAAGACGGGGTAGGCTTTGCTTCCGTAAAGATTGACATGAAACCGGGCAAGCCATTTATCGATCGTGTGCGTTCGATCGACTCTCAGCCAATTATGGATGTCTTCAAGAAAGTTGGAAAGAAACTGAACAAGATCAGTGGTAACCCCAACAAGTATTTCAATGAAGAATACCTGAGAGAAAATGTACCATTCGTAGGTGATCTTTACATGGGACACTTGCGTTACGGGACACACGGCAAGAACTCCATTGAAACTTGTCACCCGTTTATGAGACGCAACAATTGGAGAAGCCGTCAGCTTGTGATGGCAGGTAACTTCAATATGACCAACGTAGACGAGTTATTTGACCGTTTGGTAGAGCTAGGGCAACACCCTAAGGAAAAGGTCGACACCGTAACCGTTATGGAGAAGATCGGACACTTCCTTGATCTAGAAGTACAAGAGCTTTTCGCTAAGTATAAAGATGCCGGGTTAGACAATAAAGAGATCACTAGCAAGATTGAATCAACGCTGAACCTGGAGAACGTACTATCCAGAGCTTGTAAAGATTTTGACGGTGGATATGCCATGATGGGTATGACAGGATACGGTGCTGCCTTTGTAGCTCGCGATGTCAACGGTATCCGTCCGGCTTATTACTATGCGGATGACGAAGTAGTCGTAGTTGCTTCTGAGAAGCCTGCGATTAAAACAGCATTCAACACCGATTACGATAAGATCCAAGAGGTAAAACCAGGACATGCCTTGATTATCGACAAGGATGGTTCTTACAGAGAAGTCCCTTACCTGGAGCCAGGAGAAAAGCTTTCTTGTAGCTTTGAGCGTATCTACTTCTCAAGAGGTTCTGATCCTCAGATCTACCAGGAGCGTAAAATGCTAGGAAAACTATTGATTCCTACCATTCTGGAGAAAATCAACTATGACTTGGAGAACACGGTATTCTCTTACATTCCAAATACTGCTGAGACTTCTTTCCTTGGAATGATCGAAGGTCTAGACCGTTACTTGGTAGAGAAACGTCTGGAAGCTATCAAGAATGGCGTAAATGGAGAAGAACTGGATCACCTGTTAAGCTTCCGTCCTCGCGTAGAGAAAATGGTTATTAAGGATGCCAAAGCGCGTACCTTTATTGCCGATGACAATATGCGTGACGATATGGTCGCACACGTTTATGATACGACCTATGAGGTGATCAAGAAAAACGTGGATACACTAGTCGTGATTGATGACTCTATTGTAAGAGGAACAACCCTACAAAAGAGTATCATCAATATGCTTGATAGATTATCTCCTAAAAAGATTATCGTTGTTTCTTCTGCTCCACAGATTCGTTACCCTGATTGCTACGGCATCAACATGTCTCGTATGAACGAGTTTGTCGCTTTCCGTGCAGCCATGAATCTATTAAAACGCAACAATATGACTGACCTAATTGACGAGGTATACTATCGTTGTAAGAAGGAGTTGCGTAAATCCTTGGAGGAGCCAATGGAGAACCACGTGAAGAAAATCTATGAGCCGTTTACTGATCAGCAAATCGCTAACGAGATTGCTGACATCGTAAAACAAGAAACGGTTGGTGCAGAAGTAGATGTGATTTTCCAAACGGTAGACGGACTACACGAAGCATGTCCAGAGCATAAAGGAGACTGGTATTTCACTGGTGACTTCCCTACCAATGGAGGTATGAGAGTGGTGAATAAATCATTCGTCAACTTCATGGAAGGTAAAAACGCTAGAGCATACTAAGCATATATTCTGGTAATATTATATGATCGTAAAAGCCATCTTGGGAAACTGAGATGGCTTTTTTGTTCATATTGTTTAATTGAGCTTCGCTCGTTCATATTGTTTAGTTGAGAACATTCCATCCGTTTTGCTCAAAAGGCAAAATGTGCCTTGCTCTTAATCGATGGAGATCATCGTTTGCAACCCTCCATGCCGGAGATTATTCCTATTTTTGAGCATTTTCTGGAGAGGGTATTAAATTGATATCGTTGACTATTTATCGTTTATTTTTTTCATTAAGAGTATTCAAGCAAAGCAATAAGCGACCACAAACACTCGTAAAATTTAATTATTTCCAGAATCCTCCCTATATTTATGCACCCGCCAAGAACTTTCCTGTTTATTATAGAATTATTATATGATGGAGATCATGTATGTTCTACTTTTTGTCTGCCTGGAAAGGAGTATAAATATGAATAATCAAATAAACGTATGAAAAAATATGCTTTAGCCATTCATGGTGGTGCCGGTACCATATTGCCTTCCATGATGACGCCCGCATTAGAAGCCGCCTATACTGAAGCCCTTACAAACGCATTAACAGCAGGTCAAGAAATTCTTTGTCAAGGAGGATCAGCCTTAAAAGCCGTAGAAGCTGCCGTAAAAGTCATGGAAGATAGCCCCTTGTTCAATGCAGGAAAAGGTGCTGTATTCTCGAATAAGGGCACTAACGAAATGGAGGCTTCCATTATGTGTGGTAAGCGTCGTATCGCAGGGGCCGTTGCTGAAGTAAAAACCATAAAAAATCCGATCTCCTTAGCTCAGAAAGTACTGGAAGACGATCGCTTTGTATTTCTCAATGGAGAAGGAGCCGAAAACTATGCCCTTCAATTTGAAGAACTAGAGAAAGTAACAGCAGATTATTTCTATACGGAAGAACGCTACCAACAATGGCAAGCAGTAAAGGATGAAGATCGTGCACTACTGGACCATGACGGTGCCTCTGAGATGGAGACAGAATCCCCTATCGCCAACCATGATGCCAAAGGTGGAGATTATAAGTTTGGTACAGTAGGAGCCGTTGCTTTGGATATGGATGGCAATCTGGCCGCAGCCACATCTACTGGCGGATTGACCAATAAAAAGTACGGACGACTAGGAGATAGTGCCTTGATCGGTTGTGGTACCTACGCCGATAATCAATCCTGTGCCGTTTCCTGTACTGGATATGGAGAGCACTTTATCCAAAATACGGTTGCCCGGGATATTTCAGCAAGAATGGAATTTGGAGGAATGTCCTTAAAAGAGGCTTCCGATAAAGTCGTGATGGACCAGTTGGTAAAATGCAATGGCGAAGGAGGTATCATAGCAATTGATAAAGAAGGAAATATTGAATTGGTATTTAACTCTGAAGGGATGTACCGAGGGCAAGTAAGCTCGGAGCGAGCTACGCCATCCATTGCCATCTACCGATAACGTTTCAGTTTTGTTGACGATGTTTAATTGAGCTTCGCTCGTTCATGATGTTTAATTGTTTCATCTCTATATTTCAATGCTTTACATTGGGTTGAATTGAGTTGATTTGTTAATCGAACCATATTAATCAAAAAGCAGCGTAAGCTGCCTCAACGATACAGCAACTAAACATCATGAACGAGCGAAGCTCAATTAAACATCATGAACATATCGTCTATGCCTACTCCAACCTATATCAACATCCACACACATCACCCCTCCCCTCAAGGAATTACCGTCCTCAATACCTTTTTACAGGAGTTCCAAGAAAATGATAGCCAACAGTATCAATCTGTTGGCTTACACCCTTGGCATATCGAAGAGCATCAGGGGGTACTCAATAATCTGACGAAAGCTGCTGATCGCAAACATGTTCTTTTTATTGGAGAGACGGGCTTGGATAGGGCTATTGACACGCCCTTTGAACTACAAAAAGAGGTATTTGTCCAACATATCCAATGTGCCGAGCAATTGAGTAAACCTATGATTATCCATGCAGTCAGAAGTTACCCGGATCTCTTGCAAATGCGTAAGCAATCCAAAGCACAACAACCTTGGGTCATTCATGGATTTCAAGGGAATCTACAAATTGCGCAACAGCTATTGAAAACGGGGTGCTACCTTTCTTACGGAGAGGTTCTTTTTAAAAACAGACCCAAGGTTATCGAAGCCTTTCTGCAGACTCCTATAGATCGCCTTTTCTTGGAAACCGATGATAAAAAAGAACTGTCTATTCAGCAGGTTTATGAGCAAGCAGCACAGCTCAAAGAAATTCCTATCTTCACTTTAATCGAGCGTATTTCCTCAAACTTTCGTAAACTTGCACTTTTTGAAGGATAAGTAGAGAATACTTGTTCTTATATTAGGTCAAATTGTAAACACAGATAAAGGAAATACTATGTCCTGGCAAGAGAGAACGGAGCTTTTACTTGGAGATGAAAAAGTACAACAACTGAAAAATGCCCACGTACTGGTCGTAGGACTAGGTGGTGTGGGTGGATTTGCCGCCGAAGCAATCGCACGTGCAGGGGTAGGTAAAATGACGATTGTTGATGGAGACACGGTAGACCCTAGTAACCGTAACCGTCAAATCATTGCACTAAGCAGTACGCACGGAGAGAACAAAACAGATGTTTTTGTCAAAAGGTTATTGGATATCAATCCTGAGTTGGAGCTAAAGGCCATTACCAAATACCTGGAGGAAGAAGAAATTAAGGAGTTATTAGATGCGGAGCCTTACGATTACGTGATGGAATGTATCGATACTCTTGCGCCTAAGATTACCCTCCTAAAAGAAGCCAAAGAGCGTAATTTGAAGATTATTAGTGCAATGGGAGCTGGTGGTAAGGTTGACCCTTCCAAAACTCAGATTGCTGATATCTCCAAGACCTATAACTGTATGTTGGCTCGTAAAGTCCGAAAAGGACTAAAGCCATTCAGAATTCGTAAAGGGATCAAGGTGGTATTCTCTCCAGAAGATATTGACAAGAGTAAAGTAATTCCTGTAGAAGGGATGAGAAACAAAAAATCAGTCATCGGGACAATCTCCTATATGCCTGCCATTTTTGGGTTGACTTGTGCCTCTGTCGTGATCAGAGACTTAGTGGAAGGTAAGAGGTAAAAAGTAAAAGGTAAGAGGTGATATAAACCTTTTACCTCTTACCTTTTACTTTTTACTTTTTACCTCTTACCTTCCCTATCTTACTCTTAGCTTCCTACCTACTCTCAAGGTCGTTCTTCTGGAAATGCCATTTAGGCGACAGATCTTGTTGATGGAAGTTCTATATCGACGGCTAATGGTCCAAAGACTATCCCCACGACGAATACGGTGGTACACACTCTCACTCATCTTCTTGAGCAAGGCATAATCTTCCGGTGCTAGCTCCATATTGGCTGCCAGAGGGGTATGCCCATCAAAATCGAATAACTTGGCGGGATCAAAACCATGTCCTTGGTAACGCACTTCAAAGTGCAAGTGAGGACCTGAACTTCTACCGGTGTTTCCTCCAAGGCCAATCAATTGCCCTGCCTTTACTTCGTCTCCTGGACGTACAAGGTACTCCGTCAAGTGTCCATAAAGTGTTTCCAGTCCATTTTTGTGACGTATCATCACGTAGTAACCATAACCTCCTCGGTCATATTTAGCGATACGTACCACCCCATCAAAAGTCGCTCTCACGGAGTCTCCTATATTCAACTTAAGGTCTATACCGTGGTGAAAACGCCATCTTCTGAAACCGTACTTGGAGGTCGTTCTGGAAGGGTCAATAGGATAAGCCCAAGCTTCTTCTGCCAAAGCTTCGTCAAATAACTGTAAAGCTACCGTATCCTTAAATTCTTTAATGGGAATATGATAAGGGTCCACATTGTACTGATCCCATATATAGTAATGTGCCGTTGCATCCAGGTAATCCTGATCAATCAACTTGCCATTACCCAAATCAAACTGGGTATGACAGTTTCCATGAGCAAGGTTATCCTCATTATTAATCCCTTCTGCTAAGGACTCCAACAGCGCCTCTTCTTCACAAACAGATGCTTCTGTTTGATAGACAAAAGCATCTTCCAATGCTTTCAATCGCTGTCTTTCCTGCTCGCGCTCGGCTTCTTCCGCACGAAAAATTTCTTTCTTTTCTTTGCTCCACCACCATTTCGGGTTTTTCATTTGTGCCGTAGCACTTTCTGAGGTGAGCAAAAAAGTTCCTATTGTTAGTAGTAGTAATACACGCATTGTTCGAGAAAAATTGCTCATCACGCTGCTCCTGTCTGATCTTTCTATCAGTCTATTACTGGATCATAAACACATGACGACGGTTTGCTTGTTAATATGTAGAACCAAGGTATTTTTAGATACCTTGACCTGATTGTTTAGTTTATCTTGAACGCATTCAGTGTGCACTAAAGGGATATGCCCTCCCTTCCACTTATATACGCTTGCAAAAACAACTGTCAGTAATCAAAAATCATAAGAGCTTATTTAGAACACTGATCTAGAGAGAAAATTACTCTAATCACTGTTCAAATCAATCCATATTTTCATCAAATAGAACCACTATTATCTTCAAATCTGACTTGATTTGAACAGGTTATAGAAATTTTCTCTATCTAAATCAGTATTCTAAATAAGCTCTGACAGTTGCTAAAGTTAAAATTTTTCACGGAAAAATCACACTTCTACTTCTTTCGCTGCCAAGTATCTTTCTGCTTCCAAAGCCGCCATACATCCTGTACCTGCAGCTGTGATCGCTTGTCTAAATACGTGGTCCTGCGCATCTCCTGAAGCAAATACCCCTGGGATGTTAGTCGCTGTGCTATCTGCCGCTGTGATCAAGTAACCGTTGCTATCCATATCCAACTGTCCCTCGAAGATATCTGTGTTCGGCTTGTGTCCAATCGCTACAAAGAAACCAGTCACATCTAATGTGCGCTCTTCCTTGGTTACGTTGTTCACTACTTTTACACCTGTTACAGCATCATCACCAACTACCTCTACAGTAGAAGTATTCCAAAGTACTTCCAGGTTTTTTGCTTTATCTACACGTTGCTGCATAATCTGAGAAGCACGCATCTCATCTCTTCTTACCAACAAGTATACTTTATTACAAATGTTAGCCAGGTAAGTAGCCTCTTCAGCAGCCGTATCACCACCACCAACAACGACAACATCTTGTCCACGGTAGAAGAAACCATCACAAACGGCACAAGCAGAAACTCCTTTACCATTCAGGCGTTGCTCTGACTCCAAGCCCAACCATTTGGCTGATGCTCCTGTAGAGATTATCACAGTATCTGCCTCGATCTCGTGCTTACCATCTACAATAGCCAGGTGCTTACCACCGTCTTTACTCAACTCTACTTTTGTCACAAGACCATGGCGAATATCTGTACCGAAACGCTCCGCCTGCTTCTGAAGATCCATCATCATTTGTGGTCCCACAACACCTTCTGGATAACCAGGGAAGTTCTCTACATCATTCGTGATCGTCAATTGTCCTCCTGGCTGGTCTCCCTGGTACATTACCGGAGAAAGATTCGCTCTTGAAGTATAAATAGCAGCAGTATAACCTGCTGGTCCGGAACCGATGATTAAACATCTTACTTGTTCTCTTGCCATTGTCTTAATATATATCGCGATTTAACTATTTGATTTTTTGCTTTTACAAATGTAATAAATGGTTCAATTATAGCCCCATTAATTTCACATGAAGATACGTTCATATAACCAAAAATAGTCATAATGGTTCATGAAAAACTCTTATCAATTGTGAAGGTTCTCTTAAAAGATATAAGAATAGTACTTCCGTTGTCCATTTCTATTCAAGACTTCCAAGATTACCCGGCCACGAATCTGTTCCAAAATCTCCGAGAAATCTTTCGCTTCATTGATAGGGAATCGATTAATACTTACAATAATTTCTCCCTTATATAAGTCCATACGATCAATCAATCCACCACGATCAACCCCTAGGATACGGATACCACTATCGATTCCCAAACGAGTTCTTTCTAGTTTGGGAACTGTTTCAAACTTCGCCCCAATATTACTCGCATTATAGATTTTCTTACGAGCAATTCCTGTTCCTCCCTCTACATTCGTCAAGGTTAGTTTAGCAGATGCCAACGCTCCCTTTCTGAGATAGTTTACGGTCACCTGATCTCCAGGGGCATAAAAACTTAGCTGCTCCGCATAATCGGCTTCAGTAAGAATGGTATAGTTATCAATCTTTTTGATAACGTCTCCTTTCTTCAAGCCAGCCTTGGCAGCTCCACCTCCTTCTTCAACCTCAAATATGACTACTCCTTCCAAGCTCTTCAACTGCAACTGTCGAGAAATATTCTCATCGATCTCTGCCACTTCTGCCCCCAAGAAAGCCTTTTGTACTGCACCATATTGAATAATATCATTGACCACTTTCACCATAATATCTGAAGGAACGGCAAAACCGTACCCGGCATAAGAACCGGTTTTGGATAAGATGGCCGTATTGATTCCTACCAAGTCTCCATCAGTATTTACCAAAGCACCTCCACTATTTCCGGGGTTAATTGCCGCATCCGTTTGTATAAAAGACTCTATGGGAAATAAATCTTTCAGGATATTGATTTTCCGTCCTTTAGCACTCACTATACCAGCCGTTACGGTTGTCGCCAAATTAAATGGATTTCCTACGGCCAACACCCAGTCTCCTACACTCACTGCCCTGGAGCTAGCCACTCTTATGGATGGTAAATTATCAGCCTCAATCTTCAATAAGGCCAAGTCCGTTGATGGGTCGATACCTTTCAGCTCTGCCGAATAGGTTCGCTTCTGGTAAACCACCTCTATACGATCAGCCCCTTTCACTACGTGGTTGTTGGTCACTACATAGCCATCTGCGGAATAGATCACTCCTGAACCAGATCCCAGTTGCCCTCTTCCGGAGCTTCTTCGATCAAAAAATAAATCCAACCACGTTCCTCCTCCAGAATAAGAAGATCGATCTGTAAACGTCTTAATATACACCACCGAACGGGTCGCATTTTCTGCCGCCTCCACAAAGGATACTGGAATATTCTTAGTCGACTCACCTTCTTTCACCCTATTCCAATCCCGATCACTCGAATACGTCAATGGAACAACATCCGCTCCCGTCATATTGTGATTAGAAAGATAAGCTTGTACTTCTTTTTCCTGAGCAGATTCAGACCATACCTCATAAAGATATGCTCCCAAAAGTCCCATAGAAAGACTCAAGAATACCGTCATAAAGAATTGTCTCATATGCCTCATATTATTTTGTCGTTAGTGATTAGTTTTTGTGTGCCATAAAAATAATAAAAGGTTTAAAGAGATAGGAATCAGGAGTGATCTTCATAAACGATATGAATGAATAAATTACTTCATTCCCCTGTTTCCTTCTACTTTAAACCTTCCTTATAAAATCGGAATATTACTTCACCTGAAATTGCTCCCAGGCACTTTTTGCAATTTTCTCTGTTAGGCTTTCAATATAATATGATCCTGCTGCAGGGTCCTCCACCCTATCGAGGTAAGCTTCTTTTTTCAAGATATTAGAGACATTTCTGGCGATACGCTCTGAAAAAGGAGTCACTTCCTGCTTGCCCCATACGTGAGGTTTCACAGATAAAGTGGTACAGCCACCCAATATGGCTGACATCGCCTGTGTCGTATTGCTCAAAAGGTTATGATTGAGATCTGCCCCCTCATTAACTTGATTGAGAGAGGTAAAAGTATGAATCCTGGCTTCCAGTAACTCTGGATGTTGTACACCTACTTTTTCTCCTACCTTAGAATGTAAAAATCTCAAAGCTCTTAGCCCTGCCAATTCAAAAAAGTAGTTATTCTTGACATCCAGAACATACTCCGTATGTTTAAAAATATCCTCTACGGCAATTCCTTTTTCTGTAAAATAATTAATGCGCTCAACCAAAACGTCTATCAGTTCTGAAATCCTCTTCGTTACCTTTATTTCATCAAGGTTACCAATAATATTGAGCTTTAACGATGGAAAAACAGAAGTTTGTATTCCTAAGGCAATTTCATCACTATCAGAAAATAAAGATCGAACAGTTCCTCTAATTTGATCAAAAGAAACTTGTCTGGCCTTCACTAATTCCTGATAACACTTCAAGAAGCCCATCAACTCCTCTTTAATAATGAAATTGACCTTACAGTGTTGTAACAAAATATCATTTAAAAGAACCGGAAGGTCAAAGTCCTCCAATACAAATGCAGAAAGGTCAAAAGTGACTGAATCAGCTCCATTACTCAGGGCTTCTAGAGCTTTTTTATTTGCTTCCCCAAAGTGTAACACATCAACATGCTGACAGTTATCCCAGGCATTATCTTGTTGATATACGGTTTGTAATAGTCCTTTTAAAGAAGATCTCTCTTCTGCGGTATAGATTGGTTCTACAAAAAAATCTTCCTTCTCTGGGTACCAGCAAATACGCTCATAGTCACCTCCTTTCAGGCTCTTCACCGCGACGTCTTTCCATTCGTTTTTCGTCGTTTCAGAGAATTCATTAAATAAATTTACGCTATTCATCAGCTTATTTTCGATTTAGGGTTAAAGTGTCTATTCTATATTCAACGTTACTGTAATCATTAATATTGGGCTTACTATTCAGTGTTTTAGCTTAAGAGCTTTTTGACATGCATATATATGCCGCCTATAGGTTATTATTTATTAAACACTAAGTGATAAGCGCTAAACAAAAAATCTATGCCTCATTCAATGTGAATAAAACTATTGCAGTTGATATTCTACTGGATGCAATAAACCTATCCTTTCAACCTTCTCGTATGAAGAAGTTTGCAGCAAATGCTTATGCCTGCAGTACAGCTTTACTTCCATATAATCTTTTACCCACTCCTTGACCTTATGATAATGATCTGGGTGAGCCTCAGGTGAAAGAACTACTTGGTCAACTCCCATATCTCTACATATGCTTACGGCATCCCTAAATAAATCCCCAGAAAGGAATAAGGGATTCATCGATACATGTAGTAAGGTTTCACTACGATGTAATAGCTTCGAAAATCGGGCCAACTCAAACTTTGCCCACCCTTTAGGGTTCGTTAAAAAAGCACTGGTATTTAATGCAACCTCTACCGCCTGGACTCCCTCGTCCATCGCTATTTGTATTTCGGTTAGCTTTGGTTCTGTCCTTGAGTACCCATAGGGGTATCCTATAGGAGTAATCAATTGCATCCCAGGAAGCGTCATGTCCCTTTTTATCTTCTTTACCCAAAAAGACGGAACTACAATACCTTGGTAATGTTGTTGTTCTGCAATAGTCAATGCCTCCACCATATGTTTTTCTGTAGCAGCAGGGTGTAAGCAAGCATAGGTAATTATGTGTTTATGGTGTATTGTCATTGGTAATTGTTGAATCCATTGCATAGTGTATTGAACCGTTGAGTGGAGCTTCACCCCATTCAACGGTTCAACAAACATACTCCGTTATTTCTCCAACTGTCGTCTGTAAAGACGAATGGTATTTTCCAAACCATAGTACAAAGCGTCACAAATGAGTGCATGCCCAATGGACACTTCATCCAGGCCTTCAATGTGCTCACTGAAGTAGCGTAGGTTTTCCAAATCAAGATCATGACCTGCATTCAGCCCCAAGCCCAGCGCTTTCGCTCTCTTGGCTGCCTTTTGATAAGCCGCAATAGCTTCAGCTGGATTCTGTTTAAAGTTTACCGCATAAGGCTCTGTATAAAGCTCCACTCGGTCTGCCCCTACTGCAGCAGCTCCTTCTACCATTTCTTCTATAGGATCTACAAAGATCGATGTTCTTATCCCTTCCTTTTTCAAGGTAGCAATGACCTCTGTTAAATAATCCTTATGAGCTATCGTATTCCAACCTGCATTAGAGGTAATGGCATCTATAGCATCAGGAACCAGTGTCGCCTGATCTGGTTTTACTTCCAGTACCAGGTTCATAAAACCATCTACTGGGTTTCCTTCAATATTAAATTCTGTAGTGACCACTTGCTTCAATGCTCGTACATCCGCATAACGAATATGTCTCTCATCAGGGCGAGGATGCACAGTAATCCCCTCTGCACCAAAGCGCTCACAATCCTGTGCTACCTTAATCACATCGGGATTGTTCCCTCCTCTAGCATTTCGAATCGTAGCTACTTTATTGATGTTCACGCTAAGTCTTGTCATCGTACTCCTAATCGTTTTGTTTTGCTTAAAAGATGTTTGTAATATTGATTGTCATATTCTTATAAAGAAGTATAGAATATGAATGTAATGTAATAACATATTTTATAATAAATATATTTTAAAACAAGTAATTCCATAGACCATGAGCTTAAAAGCTAAAATTCAAGAGGAAATGAAAGTGGCCATGAAAGCCAAAGATAAAACAACCCTCACGGCCTTGAAATCCATTAAAGCAAAGATTCAATTAGCTGAAACCGCTGATGGCAATCAAGGAGAACTAAGCGAAGAAGAAGAAGTAAAGTTATTAACAAAAGAAGCGAAACAACGCAAAGATGCGGCGGTCGTTTACCAAGATGCAGGCAGAGAAGAACTAGCCGCTACAGAGTTGGCTGAGCTAGCAGTAATCGAGCGTTTTCTTCCTAAACAATTAACAGAAGAAGAGCTGAATGCAGCAATCGCTGAAATCATTGCTTCTGTAGGCGCATCATCTCCTAAGGATATGGGAAAAGTAATGGGAGTAGCTTCCAAGCAATTGGCGGGTAAGGCTGATGGCAAAGCTGTCGCTAATGCCGTAAAAGCAGCGCTAAATCAATAATTGTTGAGGCGGCATAAGCCGCTGGTTGAGCGCTTCGCTGTTGAGGAGCCCTTCGGGCTGTTGAGTGGAGCTTCGCTCGTTGAGTTTTCTGAACTCAATATGGCGCTTACATGCCATACAAGACTCAACTCACCGAAGGTGAATCTCAACAGCACGCAGTGCTACTCAACTAGCGGCGTAAGCTGCCTCAACCTTACGGCTTTTCTTTAAATTTTGATGGCTGCGCAACGAATAAATCTTTTTTTCGTACTATCTTGATAGGCTTAAAGCACAACTTTATAAACGATCAATCCACATAGAACGTAACAATCACACTTTAATCGTCCATGTTTGATTTACCATCTACCCTATTGGGGTTCGCATCAGGCTCTGTAGAAATTGTGGATATCCTATTGGGAGGTATCATTATTTTTGGAGCATACAAGGGATTCAAAAGGGGCTTTCTCCTTGAAATCATCTCTTCTTCTGTATTCATTATCGGGGTACTTTTAGTGTTCTGGGGAATCTCTATTTTATTTACCAGCACAGAGGGAACTGACTTCGAAACACCTCGATCACTCGTATTTTTCTTATTTATTGTCTTTTATATTGTAGGAACTATCGGGCTCAATATTATGGGCAGAAAACTACAAAAGATTATCGATTACTCCGTATTGGACGATCTGGATAATGTCGCTGCCCTGGCAGTAGGAGGATTCAAATATGCGCTATCACTAGCTATCATTATTGGGTTGCTACGCTCCGTCCACATCGACCTTCCCAAAGAAAACTATGAAAACTCTATTGTTTACCCTAAGTTAATTGCACTTAATGAAAAAGCGGTTGTCGTAGCCAGTCAACTATCCGACAACTTCAAGGATCAGGTAGAACAACTTAGCGAGCACCTCAATGACAAAGAGTTGATGGAGCAATATGAAAAGTACAAGAAACAAGGAGAGGAATTAAAAAAGAATGCTGATCAATTAAAGGAACTGAAAGACCTGATCGATCAGCAACAATGATTTTCAAAAAATTCATACCTTTGTAGAAGAGAAATGCTCTCATAACTGAGGAGAAAAGCTAATAACACTCAAAATATATTCAGAAAAGTTGAAGGAGAAAGATTGGAGGAATAAAAGCCACCTTAAGAAGTGCTTTTCCTTCATCCTTTCTCCTTTATCCTTTCAGTTATGAGATAACCTCTTTTTTATCTTTATAGATACTAACAACCATCGCTATGATTCTTCTTCTAGATAATTTTGATTCATTTACCTACAACCTGGTAGATTACTTCGGGCAGTTAGGTGAAACATGCCATGTTGTTCGCAACCATACTCCCTTGGAAGATATCTGTCAGCAAGAATACAATGCGGTTGTTTTATCACCTGGCCCTTCTACTCCAGAGTTGTCTGGTAATCTGATGCAGGTGCTTGACTATTACCATGACAAGCTTCCTATTCTAGGTATTTGTCTAGGTCACCAAGCCATAGGAAGTTACTTTGGCGCTTCATTAGTCAAAGCCCAACGCCCTATGCATGGAAAGTGCTCTTTGATTACTCATGATCATTCTTTTCTTTTTGAGGACATCCCTTCTCCTTACAATGTAGTTCGCTACCATTCTCTGGTTTTGGAAAAGGTTTCTGCGCCTTTAGTAGTCAATGCTTACACCAAAGCCCAAGAAGTTATGGCTATTTCCCATAACAGTCTCCCCATATACGGCATCCAATTTCATCCAGAAGCAATCATGACTGATTTTGGACTTAAACTATTAAACAATTGGATAAATAGTTGGAAAAGTGACGATTAGGGTACTTTTTAGAGAAAAGGTTTTCTCCTTTCTAAAAATTAACCAATATTATATAACGCAAAGTCAAGGTGGAATACCCTTCATGCAGCTATAACCTAATATTTCCTTTCCAAAGTGGACAGGAAACCTACTTGTTGAAGGAGACTTAGAAACCTCATTATTCATGAAAAAAACTATACACACCCATTGTAACAAAATCCCTGTATTTATTACTTCTTTAGAGCTTCAACCAGCGACTCTAACTGTTTTACAGGATTCCCTTCCTCTCTTTTCATCTCCCAGAGACTTATCGATAAGCTCCTTCTCCTCTCCCTAACGCTTATACATGTACCTTTTATTAGAAAAGCCTAAAAGTCCCCCTTAAAGACATGGCTTTTACTTAGAAAAGTACGTCTTTTAATAAAAAGAATATTCTTACAACCTTCAATAACATTGTAAATTTCTAGAAATAAATAGCACCACAAAAGGATTTATTACAAGTAAATAGGATTAGTAATGTTTAAATTATATTTTTAAATATTAAATAAGCCTTATATAATTTCCTTAAAAACTATTTCTAGGATTCTAGCGCTTAAAAGGAAAAATATAGATTTATAATCTCCCCTTTCCTTAAAAAACCCTATTAAAAATGAGATGCCCCCAACAGGATTGCATCCAGAACAACTCAAAATATTACTACTAGAATCTGATTTTAACTCGTTGACTTATGGCAAAGTTAAAAAACATCATTAAACAGCTTTCAATTCAGGATTTTGATGCAATTTACCACAACCTAGCTAATAGTAATGCCGATAAATCTGCTTTCTTATTGAAAGCTATGCGTGAGCGTAATATGTCCGACTCCCAAATTATGGACACCCTACAAGTAAATACCAACGCTTATTACACGTTGCGTTCACGCCTCAACCAGAAAATTGAAGAGTATCTTTTACAGCAAATGGAAAGTCCACGTACGGACTTGCTCAAAAAAGTAGCCAATATCAATGAAATGATTTTCTCTAAAAAGAAAGCCATCTCTATTGCTACTCTAAAGAAATTAGAAAAAGAACTCCTCGACTATGATCTTTCTAATGAGCTGACCATGGTTTATAAGGCATTAAAAAAGCTAAATGTCAATTCTCCAGAATACTTCAGCTATACACAGCTCTACAACCAGCATATCTCTTATATGCTTGCGGTTGATGAGATTGAAGATGCCGTAGCTAACTATTTCAAGATCTTTAGCGAATACACCCTCAGTGGCTCTCAGGATGAAGTAGAAAAGCTAAACCTGACCCGTGATCGTATCAATGAAAAATGTGATAGCTACGAGTCACATCGCCCTTATGTATATAAAAGCTGTGTAAACATTTTCCACCGACTATTCATTGACACTAACGCTGGTGATATGGTCAACAATGAGGGGGAAGCCATCGAAGACACTTTTGAGAATATTGATAAGATTCTCGAGCTATACCATAGAGATGCTATTTACGCACATCTACAGCTAGTCTTTGACTACCTAAAACTAGAATATTACCACCACTATAAAGTTTACTACAAGGCAGGAAGTTTCTACGAAAACGTGAATAAGGCAGCGCCAGTCATGCTGACCTTCTGTAATATATTTACCTATCCGTCACAGTTCCTATATACCAAAATTGACAGACATCTTCGTCTGGAAACGGAAAAGGAAATGTACCAAGAAAACATAGAACTGTACGACGATTATCTACCGGATATCGAAGATACCCCTAACTATATCAACTATATCCTATATCGAGCTATCTCTTGCTACTATGCCAAAAAGTACGATGAAGCTGCTCGTTGGATCAATAACCTGCTCAATGAACTCAGCATGAAAAAATTCCCTCATGCCATGCTGGAAATCAAGACACTTCTAGCCCTACAGTACTGCTGTATGAGAGATTTTGAGCTATTCAACCAGTTAACTAACAGTATACAGAGACAAATACGTATCTTAGGAAAAGAAAACTGCGAAGACATTGTCCTATTTGTCAAAATGCTGAAAACAGGCATCAGTGATGTCAAAAGGGACAAGTACATTAAGATTAGTGGTATGATTGAAAAGTACCAACAACTCAAACAGGAAAGAGGATTCTCTCCTACTCGTTATATCCGTATGGATGAAAATTTCAAGCTAACCATTGCACAACAAGACCCTGCCGTTTTGCATATGTAAGCTCTTCACAGCATTCAATACTATACAGTTCAAGGAGAAAGGATGAAGGAAAATAATCATTTAACTTCTCCTTTCTCCTTTCTTCTTTAAGCTTTCCAGCTCAAGATATTATGGAAATCATAATATGCTGGATCTGCCAAATAAGCCTTTGCTGCTTCGTAATCCTCTTCAGTAAGGTAATGTAATCCATGATTCATTACTGCTTGTGTATTCGCTCCATTGATATTCACCAGACGCGCCTTCACTCTACCATTCTCATCTTCTACATCTTTCAAGAACAACGGATTTACTTTCCCGTTGATATCTACCGATACCATACAGCCTGAATGACCTTCCTGGAAAAGTTGATAAACCCCGAACCCTAACAACGTACAATAGGTCAAGTCATATCCGATAGGTTGGGTACAACGCAACTCAAATCCTAGCTCTACTGGACGCATTTTCGAATTCAAATCCAACTCATTCAAACGCTTTTGCACCATAGAAGCAAATAAGTGAGATTTGCTGATACTGTGAAGCTCAGGGTGCCCATGGGCATCAAACGTAAACTGAATATCAGAATTCTTAATCTCCTCTTCATCAATAAAATGGAATACTCCTTCGCTAATAATAGCCGCTCCATATTTCATTCCTAAAAGACGTCTCTTGACAATGGAGCTCACCACCAAGCGAATAATTGCCTCAAACGTCACTGGAACTTTATTAAACATCTCAGGAATAATGATCATCGGATAATGACAAGCGGAGCCAATACCAATTGCCAAATGTCCAGCCTCTCTACCCATAGCAGAAACTACAAACCAGTTTTGGCTTGTTCTCGCATCCTCCAATACCGTAGACGCAATACTTACTCCTTCATTTTTGGCTGAGTTATATCCAAAAGTCGGAATACCTTCTGGTAATGGTAAGTCATTATCAATCGTTTTAGGTACGTGGATATTCTGGATAGAAATATCTTGATCCTGTAAGTATTTGCTGATTCTATTGGCTGTAGATGCAGTATCATCACCTCCAATAGTAATTAACAACTTCACGTTATTGTCCTTAAAGAAAGAGGTATTCAAGGTCGACAAATCTGGCTTGAATCGACTCATCCTCAAAGCTGAACCACCTCGATTATAGATATCGTCTGCAAACTGATAATCGATCTCATCGACCACCGTTTCTTGACTGAAAAGCCCTTTGTACCCTTCATGCAAACCAATGACTCTATAACCATGATTTAAAAATACTTTGGCAACACTTCCTACTACAGTGTTAATTCCTGGAGCTGGTCCACCTCCACACAATATTGCTACTGATTCTTTCATTCGTCTTATTGATGTTGATTTGATGCTACAAAGTTCTTAAAAATCCGGACAAATTCCTTTAGAGTAGGTTTGAAATACTTCTTTAGAAGGAAAAATCCTCTGTTCCTCCCGTCAAAAACAACAAAAAACATGAATCATCCCATATTAACAAATGGCTTAGTTTTCTGAGAATTCATCACTTTACAGCTATCTCACAAGCCCTGTATGAGCTTCTTCATTTTTTCCTTGATGAAAAAACGAAGCAAAAAAATCAAGGCTTTGAAGAATTTGCCTAATTTTTAAATACATAAAGGTACTTTTTAAATAAAAAACATGAGTTACCCCCTTAAATGTTAATATGGGATAACTCATGTTACTTTTAATATTTTTTTTTGCAGAGTAGAACAATAAGTAATCAAGACAAGAAGATGAATACTCTTAGAAGTCTAGCTCTACAATTATTTGTTGCGTCAAGGGCTTATTCAAATAGCGTTTAATATGCTGATAGCTCTGTGCTCGTTCTACATCTCTTGGATTTACGGAAGAAGTCAACATCACGATCTTACATGATGCCTTGGTAGTCTCAGAAAGCTTATTGAACAAATCAAGAAACTGAAAGCCATCCATCAATGGCATATCAATATCCAAAAAGATCAATCCCGGCAATAAATCCTTAGCATAAGACTCCGGTAACTTCTCTATATTCTTCAAAAATTCAATCGCACTCTTCGCTCCTGTATGCACCAATACATTGTCTGCAATATTGGATGCTTCCAGCATCTTACGGTTGATCAAGTTGTCGATTTCATTGTCATCGATAAGCATGATGGTATTATACTTTTTCTGCATAGTTTTGATGGGTTAATTCTGGTTGGGTAATTCTAATTGAGCACCTATTGCACTCATCTCATTCTGACAATTTCACAAAAGTAATTTATAGAGATCACCTAGATCTAAAAACCACAAACCTACTTTTGTCTTACTCATGTAATCTTATTTTCGGTTCTCACACAAAAAAAAGCAACCTACTCAACCTAATTATACAATATTTTTAAGTAGGTGACAACAAGATTAAATAAACCTCCATTTACTCATATTTATTATCGCATACAGGATCTAATCGGATAAAAAAAGAAGACCCCAAATCGTAAATTTGAGATCTCCTTCTCGTAAGATAAATACCAAAGGTATAACCTACTCCAATTAAACCGTTCAGATATTATCGGCGACTACATATTAGCGTATAAAACCTAACCTCACAGATAAAATCCTAGCTTTTAGAGTAGTTTAAACCTTAAAGATCAAACTTGATTCCCTGTGCCAATGGCAAAGTAGCCCCATAGTTAATCGTATTGGTTTGTCTTCTCATATATGCTTTCCATGCATCAGAACCTGACTCTCTACCTCCACCAGTTTCTTTCTCTCCACCGAAGGCTCCTCCGATTTCAGCACCTGAAGTACCGATATTCACGTTAGCAATACCACAATCTGAACCCAAAGCAGACAAGAATGCCTCCGCCTCTCTCATATGATCCGTGAAGATCGCTGAAGAAAGTCCTTGCTTCACATTGTTTTGGATTGCAATAGCATCTTCTACCGTACCACTGTACTTAATTAAGTATAGGATAGGTGCAAATGTCTCTTCTTGTACAATCTCAAAGTGGTTTTGAGCTTCTACTAAAGCAGGTTTTACATAAGTACCTGTCTCATATCCTTCTCCTTCCAATACTTCACCACCAACAAGTACATTGCCTCCTTCTTCTTTGGCTTTGCTCAATGCATTTTGGAAAGCAACTACCGCATCTTTATCGATCAACGGACCTACCAAGTTAGCTTGCTCCAATGGATTACCGATCGACAACGTTGGGTAAATTTTTACCAAACGCTCTTTTACTTCCTCGTAGCGAGACTCGTGAATAATCAAACGACGTGTCGACGTACAGCGCTGACCACAAGTACCTACAGCACCAAATACTGTTGCACGGATAGCCATCTCCATATCGGCATTTTCAGTGATAATCACCGCATTGTTCCCTCCAAGCTCTAATAATGACTTTCCTAGGCGTGCCCCTACAGCCTCTCCAACTTTCTTACCCATACGTGTAGAACCTGTTGCAGAAATCAATGGGAAACGACTGTCATGAGACATGGATGATCCAATGGTTGCATCTCCTACGATATACGAGAAAATTCCTTCAGGAAGACCTTCCTCTTTCAATACTTCTTTTACAATATTTTGACAAGCAACTGCTGTCAATGGTGTTTTCTCAGATGGCTTCCAGATGTTTACATCACCACATACCCCGGCGATCATCGCATTCCATGACCATACGGCTACTGGGAAGTTAAACGCGGAAATAATTCCTACCAATCCAATTGGATGCCATTGCTCATACATTCTATGCTCAGGTCTTTCTGAGTGCATCGTCAAGCCATAAAGCTGTCTAGACAAACCTACTGCAAAGTCACAGATATCGATCATTTCCTGTACCTCGCCCAAACCTTCCTGATAGATCTTACCCATCTCCAAGGTCACTAGTTTTCCTAGAGGATCTTTATATTTTCTTAAAGCTTCTCCAATCTTACGGATCACCTCTCCTCTCTGTGGAGCAGGTACTTTTCTCCACACTTTAAATGCCTCCTCAGCAGTGACGATAACTTTCTCCAAATCCTCTTGCGTTGCCATCTCCACCTTTCCAATCAAAGTTCCATCAACCGGAGAGTAAACCTCTCTGATTTCACGTCCTCCAACAGGAGCGTCTTCTAATCCAGTACTGTAAGCAGGAGCAACTTCAGGAATATTCAGTTGCTCAAGAAGTGTTGCATGTTTCATAGTAAGCGTTGCTTGTTCCATTATGTTTGTTGTGTTTTTTTACCCGTTAACTACTTCTGACAGTGAAAAGAGTGTACAGGTATGGTCTTGTAACCCCCTTATTCAATTATCAATTTTCAATTATTAATTTTTAATGATTAATGGCTTTGTTGCAACGAGTCTATACTCTCTAAGGCTCGTTGCTTATTTTTAAATTTTGAAC